>NZ_JCACKM010000229.1:0-110677 GCF_059505385.1 Desmonostoc vinosum | reverse complement strand
TCTCCCTATCTCCGCGTCAGCCAAATCATAAGTCTTTAAACGGACATGATATGACCGTCTTCTAGATGAATAATGCGATGGGCGATATCTAAAATGCGGTTGTCATGGGTGACGAGTAGGATGGTGCAACCTTGTTCTTGGGCTAGGTTTCGCATGAGTTCTACTACATCACGCCCTGATTGTTTATCAAGTGCTGATGTGGGTTCGTCAGCGAGAATAATTTTCGGATTTGCTACTAAGGCACGGGCGATAGCGACTCGTTGCTTTTGCCCTACAGAAAGATTTTCTGGGTAGTAGTTCAGATGATTTCCCAATCCGACTGCTGCCAACATTCGCGCTGCCTTTGCTTGTCCGGTTTTCCAAGATAGGTGATGATGCAATTCTAAAGATATCTCTACATTTTGGTGTGCTGTTAAGCTATCTAAGAGATTATGTGTTTGAAAAATGTAACCAATTTGTCGCCGTGTTTTGATTAATTGGTTTTGCTTGGCATTGCAGAGTTCTTTACTAATAACCTTTAAACTACCTTGTTGACAAGAGCGTAATGCACCAATCAAAGATAACAAGGTGGTTTTTCCTGAGCCAGATGGCCCAGTCATAATTACTATTTCACCTGGATAAATATCCAAGTTAATGTTAAATAGAATTTGTTTGCGTAAGATACCTTTGCCAAAAAAATAATTGATATTTTGGGTAGAAATAATAGGGTCGGTAGTAATCAATTGATTTCACCAAATCAAATATGAGTCCTATATCTTAATTACGAATTACGAATTATTAAAATATATCTGCTGGGTCTGCGGAATTCAATTTCCGCATGGCGATCGCACCAGAAATTACACACATAATCACTGTCAAAATCAGAATTTGCATGATGCGCTCAGTAGTCATAAATAGCGGTAATTTTGTAGCATTCCGCGTTAAGTTATACATGCCAAAAGAAATCAAGCAACCAGGGATATAACCGAGTATGGCTAATATCAAAGCTTCTTGAAAAACGACAGATAATAAATAGGTATGGCGAAAACCCATTGCTTTGAGAGTGGCATATTCAGCCATATGATCGATAACGTCGCTGTAAATAATTTGATAAACAATAATCACGCCAACTAAAAAACCAATTGTGACGCCCAAGGAAAAGATAAAACCAATTGCACCATTTTCTTGCCAATATTTTTTTTCAAAATCAATAAATTGTTGACGAGTCAGAACTTTTACATCATCAAGAAGATAAGACTGTAAAGCTTTGACAACTACATTTGCATCATTACCAGATTTGAGTTTAATCAAACCAAGGTTGACTCTACCTGCTTGCTGTGAAGAAAAAATTCTTAAGAAGTTTTGGTCACTGGTAATTACGCTAGCATTGGCAACAAAGGATGCACCAACCTCATACAAACCCCGAATAGTTATTTTTCGTCCTTGTAGTTCTGTTGTGACAGATTTACCTTGATTTAGTTGGGCGATCGCTTCTTGATATTTTCCATTTGCATTACGGTCAAACAAGAGTGTATCTGGATATTTAATTAAATCCAAACTTTGATTGACTACTGGCAAATTAAATGCAGGTTTGTCAGGATTAAAGCCGATAACCAAAATTGATTCGTCCAGCTTAGTTTGTGGACTCTTCCAAACTCCTAAACGAATATATACGGGATTAAATGATTCAACTTCTGATAGATTAGCGGCTTGAAATAAACGCCGACGTGGGAATGAACTCAAAAGTCCTAAGTTTTGCGCTTGCCGACTAATCACTACTAAATCTGTTTGTAGGAGTTCGTGCAGACGGGTGTTACTATCATACAAAGCTGACTGAAAACCTAACTGCATTAACATCAAAAAGTCAGCAAAGACGATTCCACAAATTGCAACAATAAAACGTCCTCTTTGCTTGATTAATTGCAGCCAAGCTAAGGGAATTTTGCGCTTAAACATATAATGATACTTCTTGTGAAAGTTGTATTTTTAAACTCTTTCTCTGTGCCTCTGTCTTGAAAAGTTTCCTACGGAGGGAAACCCTCCTTCAGAACTTTTCGCTGCGCCTCTGCGTGAGATAAATCAATTTCGACGTTAACTTGGAGGTTTGTAAAACGAGCTACTTGCCGACTAGTAGGTTTATCCAAACGAATTTTCACCTCAATTACTCTGGCGTCAGTTGCTGCTGTAGGATCGCTATCTAGCACATCTTTTTTAGCTACTTTTAAACCAATCTGTTCAATAGTTCCAATTAATTTGTTAGAAAAAGCGTTGCTAGAACTGGTAATATTGGCAGTCTGACCAGAACGAATCTTAGCAATATCGCTTTCGTAAATCTCTGCAACTACATACATTTGATCGGTTTGAGCAAGTTCTACAATTCCGTCGTTACCTACTGTTTCGCCAGGACGAGTATGAATTTGGAGGATTTGGCCTGCTTTAGGGGCGCGGACGTATGCTAAATCGAGTTCGGCTCGCATTTTTTCGACTGTTGCAGCAGCACTGTTTACCTCTGCTTGCGCTGTTGCGATGTCTGTGGGACGCACTTCTGCTGTTTTTTCCCAGGTGGCTTTGGCTTCTTGAATTTTGGCGCTGAGGGTGCGTTGAGTACGATTTAAGTCTGCTTTGGCGCTGTTTAACTGCTCTTGGGCGGTTCTGAGAGCTAATTTGCGACTATCTAAAGTAGATGCTGCGATCGCACCTTCTTTGTAAAGAGCTTGATTACGACGAAATTCTGTCTCTGCGTTCTGTAATTCTGCATTTAAACGAGCAATGGTGGCTTGCTGGGTTTGAATGTCACCATCTAACTCTGCTTGGAGGTTCTTGACGTTGGCTTGGATGGCTACTAATTCACCAAATTTAGCTCCGGCTTTTACCTGTGCTAGGCGAGATTGGGCAACTTGGACTTGTTTTTGCGCTTCTATTAAACTAGCTTGCAAGCGATCGCGATTATCTAAAATGGCGATGACTTGTTGGGATTTGACTTGACTTCCTTGTTTGACTAACAGCTTAACTACACGACTACCACTACCAAAGCTGGGATTAGTCGGGGCAGAAACCTTAATTACATCATCTGCTGGCTCTAATCTTCCAAGTGCATTTACTTTTGGCGTTGCTGACTGAGTGATTTGTGGAACAACCGCCGGACGTTTAGTTGCAACTGTTGCGCGAGTTAAATATAAAACTCCTGCCCCGATTGCGATCGTGCAGGTAATACCCAAAGCAACTAACCAACGCAAGTTAGATGGAAATAAAGATTGTTTATTAATTTTCTGAGAATCTTGCATCATTTTTATCCTGGGCAATGATTGAAACTATCTTGGTTGGCAGTGATATCAAAAATAGTACTAAACATGACTCTCACTTGAGACAAAGATCTATACTCCAATTTGTAAAATTGAAAGCGGCTGAGAAGCATGACAACTTGTTGATAAAGAGGTATCAAAGCCAGATCATCAATATCACAACAGCCTTCCAGTTGATTAATCACTCGCTGCTTAGTACTACAGAGAATTACATCACGAAAATTTAATTCTTGAGCTTTTTTTAAGCCTAAAATAATGCTGTAATATTCAGCAATGTTATCTGGAATATTTCCTAAATATTGGCGTGCTGTTACCAATATTTTTCCGTTTGATTTATATGTAGCAGCAATAGACCAGCCTGGATTTTTTTGAGATATGGCGTAACAATAAACAGTAACATAGTTACTTTTCAGGCAATTAAATCCAGGGTTGCTATAGTAATGCATGAGATTCATTAATATGTCATTCTAGTTCTAAATTGGTTATTTTTTGAAAGTCTTAACATGCCCTGTTGCCTGTTCTCTGTTCCCTTCTTCAAAGAGATGACACACAAGTCATATTCAAATTTGGCTGTGCAGCCTGCTCATACTTAAAGAAGCCAGGATTGAGTATTCCACTAGGGTCATATTTCCTTTTAATTTCATTGACTTTAGACCAATAATCACCATATTGCGATCGCCATTGCGGAAGTTCAAATTCTACCCAAGTAGCCATATATCTCTTGCCACCCATTTCTAAACCAATATCAGTAAGTAAATTTAACTGCTCTATAACAGGTTGAACCTGAGATTTAGGAATAGTGGGATACATTCCCAAACCGATAATTAACTCTTCTTTAGGTAAGGCAAACATGGGCATTTTATGATTCTGAGAAACTAGACAAAATGAACCCACGGGCACAGTCCGAAAGTCGAGGAAAGCAGGTATACGCTCAAGAGCAATATCGATATATTCTTTTGCTTTCGACGCTGGTAAAAGAACATCTATCCAAGAGTTAGCAGTATCTACAGGATGAGATACTTGTGCTATTGGTTGCACGAATTTATCAAAGGTTAAGTCTTCAGTGTGGATGTGACGATAGAAATTTAAATCAGAGAGTAGTTTGGCTTCTTCTATTTCATTTATAGAATCTATTTCTTGAGTGATTTGCAGTCGGTAAAACCACTGGATAATTGGTCGAACTACTTGGTGATTTGCTCTAGATATTCCTAGTAAGCAAGGAGAAAATAAAGTAACTAAATTATCTATTCGACCTTCTGAAATTAGAAGACGTTCATCATTTAAGAGTAGATTTAAATCGTCGTAACAGAGAAGATAGCTGCGAGTCAAAGGACGATATTTTCTCAGGCGATTTTGTACTTTGGTAATGATGCCAAATTGACCATAGCCACAAAGAACGTGATAAAAAAGCTCGCTATTTTTTTCTGGCGTACACCAAACAATATCACCTGTTCCGGTTACGACTTCCAAACCTAAACAGTTATCGGCTTGAGATCCATAACGAAAAGAACTCAAACCCAAACCACCTGCGGATAAGGTTCCTCCTAAAGTGACTTCAAAGTTATTTGTGAGGACAGGAGGGATGACGCCATGTGGAATTGAGGTATCGACTATTTGCTTCCAAGTCACACCAGCATCAGCTTGAAACCAGAGTTTATCTGGATGGAATTTATGAATTTGATTGAGATTTCTCATATCTAGAAGAATGCCATCTTGGTTTAAAGATTGACCACTTAATGTATGTCCCGCAGCTCGTGAAGAAATGGTTATTTCTTGTTCAGTGGCATATTTGATGGCTTTAGCAATATCGGTGGAGTTTTGAGGGCGAACCACGATTTGGGGCTGTTTTTGAATAATGCCACCGAAATCTTGAGATACTGCGTTTAAGTCTGTTTGTGTGTTGCTAATTTCGCCTTGGATGATATGTTTTAGATCTAGGAGGAGGCTGTTCATGGGGATGATTTAGGTTTTTTTATTCACGCAGAGGCAAGGCAGCGCGTTGCGGGGGTTCCCCCCGTTGTAGCGACTGCCGCGCAGAGACGCAGAGATGCATAGAGTTTACATGAGTTAGTTGAAAAAGCGCATTTTGAGCATTTTTATGCTGATTGGAATTAGGCTGGGAATTAGTTTGGCTAGTTTGATGTAAGTTGTGATTTGGGAGGATATGTGTTGAGTTTTTGGAATGTTTTGTGTTGTGGGTCTTTCGTATTTAAATATACAAACACAGTCTCCTTCTGCTTGTTTGCTTAGAATCATGGCTTTAATGTTAGGGAAGGCTCTTCTAGTTGCTTCTTGTTCCATTTCGCAGAAGACGCGACAGGGATTCTCGAAGCCATATTCTTGAGCAAGAGATAAAACTGGGCAAACTCTTTGAATTTCTAAGGCTGCGTCTATGCCGTTTTGAGAAATATCTACTACTTCCATTACGAAGCCCATTAGCCCTAGTAAGGGAGATGCTTTTTTGAAGCCTTTGGCTAGGGTATTGTTCTCTATGAAGGTACCCATTAATGCTTTTTGTTGCGCTGGATATTTTTCCATCATCTTTTCAAAAGCGGCTGTTTCTCCTATTTCTTCTATTAGGTTTTTATATCTTTTAAATCTGTTTCTAAATAGTTGTACTGCTTTCGACTCATCAAGGTTGATGATATCTTCAATCCGCAGGTTACCTGTAATTAAATTATTTTCCATTTTTCGTTTTTCCAAAAGTATAAATAAACAATGTTGGCAGTAGGGTGTGTTATCGCGTAGCGTAACGCACCAAAGTCTTTGGGTGGTGCGTTACTACTATGTGTATCTCTAATTAGATTGACCTATTTATACGCTGGAATATAAGCAAAGAAAAACTATCCAAGCCAGGATATATTTGCAAGCATTCAAACAAGACAAGGCGATATCTATTTCTAGTTCGTTTGCGATCCGTCTATGCCGTGTTTTATTTTCTAAAATTAAGTCGGTTGCTATGTTTTGTAACGTTTGTTTGTAGATTGATGAACGATTATTCAATTTACTTTTAGATGTTGATGGTTTTAAATCCAGCAATTTTGTTTTCTTCATGATGATTTTTTTATGCTCAATTGTTTTTCTGAATGTGACTATTAATTTCTAATCATGATCAGGATGGAAAAGTTTATAGCCACTGTCGCGGATTTTTCAGTACTTCTTTGAGCATTGCTTCTTTGCTACCTGGTACGGGTTGGTCGTCATATTCCCAACTAGCCGCAGGAGGCATACAGTTGAATACACTTTGCTGTTTGACCATGCCACTTGCCAAACCAAAACGAATGCCGCGATCGCAAGACAAGATAAACTCTACATAACGCCCACGTACTAGATGCTGCCAATACTTGTTTTCCTCGCTAAAGGACATATCTTTACGTCTTTCTACAATCGGCATATAGGCGGGTAAAAAGGCCTCGGCACAGTCTGCGACAAAGGCAAAAAGTTTTTGGGGATTACCTTGATTTAAATGGTCGAAGAAAATTCCACCTATGCCCCGACGTTCACTACGATGTGGGATATGGAAGTATTCATCACACGATTTTTTAAAGCGGGGGTAATAAGATAAGTCGTATTTGTCGCAAACCTCTTTATGTACGTGATGAAAATGAGTTGCGTCTTCTTCAAAAAGGTAAGCTGGTGTGAGGTCTGCCCCACCACCAAACCACCAATAAAGGGGTTGCCCTCCATTATTGATTTGAAAGTAGCGATAGTTGACATGGGCGGTAGGTGCCATCGGATTGTGGGGATGGATGACAAAGCTAGAACCTGTAGCGAAGAAGCGGATGTCTTTATTGCCTGTTATTTGGTCTGCAATTCCTGTGGGGAGGGCCCCTGATTGCTGGAAGGACATTCCAGGAGGCAATTTACCCTCTATTGCTACGTAGTTAACTCCTACCTTTTCAAAAACGTTGCCATTGTGCAAAGCACGGTCAATATATATGGCGTCCTCGCTACTTTCACCAACTGTCCAGATGTCTTGATGATTTCGATTCCAAGATTGTTCTGAGAACTTTTTACCATCTAACACCTCAAGCGCTTGACAAGTATTCTCAAACATCTGTTTGAAAATTTGAGCGATTACCCCACTTGTTGGTAGTGATTGTGCGATTGATTTTTCTAGAATATCAGTCATACTTATCTCCTCACTTCCTCACTATTAATTCGGTGTTGTTCTACAACAGTTAAGTCGTGTTTGGCTGAATTGCCGGATTATCCTACTTGAACTGGTTGGGAAGATTTGTTAATAGGATAGTTTTGACTATCAATATTTGAGTGCTTTTGTATTAGTCTGCGAAAAGTAATATCTAAAGCGTCGGCTGCAACATGAAGTTCTTCTGATATTTTGGGCATTGATTGTGAGCCTAATGTTGCGACTACTACTGTATCTTCTTGAGCAAGTTTATGATCTAGCTTTCTGAAAAAACCATCTAGCCAAGGTAGAGGTAAAATGTTGCGATATAAAACACGTTTGACAAGAGTAGTTTTGTCATCAATGGGAAGATGAGCAACTAAAATACCGAATTTGATATCAAATCTGTTTCCTCTACCGATGCTAATTTCTGCTAAGGTAACGTTCGGCAAATATAAACTCAATCTTGTCTTCAATTCTGGACGACCACCAAGTAAAAGGTTCAAAAAACTTTTAGAATTACCTAAAGACTCATAATTGACTTTGGCAACTGCACCCCAATCGTATTCTTCGACTTTGTAGCTAATAGTTTTATTTCTGGGAATTCTTTGACCAAAAGATTTTCTATGGACGGCGATGACATGGGTAAAATCAAGATTTGCTTCCATGAGGCGAGCATAGTTAGCATTATCTATCCCCTCATCGTAAACAGGGTGCATGGTTGAGATCATGTATTCGGGCAAAGTTGGCAAGGGAGGGCATTGTGTTGCTGGTAAGTCCCCATAAAATAGCCAAACAAAACCATATTTTTCCTGAACTGGATAGCTATCTACGCTCGCTTTTTTAGGAATAGGTATTCCAGGTGCATTGGAAGGTATTTCAATACATTGCCCATCGGATCTAAATTTCCATCCATGATAGGGACAATGAATGCAGTCATTCTGAATCCAGCCTAGAGATAAAGCCGCGCCGCGATGAGGACATTGATCTTTCAACGCGATGATTTTTTCTTGAGAGTTACGGTAAAGAACAAATCTTTGATTTAATATCATGATTTGCTTGGGCTTGTTGGTAATAGCAAAGCTAAATTCACAAGCGTACCAAAAGTTTTTCAACGTACTTGACTCCTAATTATTTTTTTAGAGAAAAATAAATTATGTAGCAGAAAAATCGGGAGAGAACACTGGCGATCGCCTAATCAAAGTGGCCTTATACATCGTAATTTTGAATTTTCTATTTTCTAGCTTCTGATAAGTTTTGGAATTCTTAAATAGTCTTCAAACCCCAGCCCATCATCAGATATTTTTGACGCAGTTTACGATAAGCAAGTGTCAGAGCATCAGCAGGAACATGAACTTCTGTAGACAAAGTATCAGGAATCAATTTAGGATATTGCGATTCGGTTACTATCCTATCTTCTAAACCAACTTTGTGATGAAATTTTATAAATAATCTATCCGCCCAAGAGTAAGTAAAGAAGTTACGAAATTGAATCCGTTTACTAATGGTTGTATTCTCATCAACAGGAATATGAACAGCGTAATTAATCATTTTGCCTCGACCAAAATCACTTTCAATCTTAGTTATATTAGGTAGATAAAAAGTAGTTTTGGCATTTAATTGTGTACGTGCTGGACGAAAAAAGGATTTAAATATTCCATTTTTGGGCTGAGTGTAGTTTTTATATGTAATTTTGGCACTTATACCCCAATTTTCATCTTGAACAACATAATCTTCAACTCTTGGATCTTGTGCAAATCCTGCACCAAAGGAATCAGCATGAACTGCATACAAATGAGCAGGATCAAGAGCATTTTCTATAACACGAGTATAGTGAGCTACCATCTCATACTCTAAATAAATAGGATGCATGGTTGGATGTGCATACTCTGGTAAAGGAGGAATTGAAGGACGCTCTTTTTCTGGTAAATCTCCATAAAATAACCAAATAAAACCATATTTTTCCTGCACTGGGTAACTATTGATATTTGCTCTTTTGGGAATAGGTGTTTGGGATGCGTTGGAAGGAATTTCGATACATTGCCCATCTGCTTGATATTTCCATCCATGATATGGACAGCGGATGCAGTCTTCTTCCAACCAACCCATAGACAACGCCGCACCACGATGGGAACACTGGTCTTGCAACGCTATGACTTGTCCATGAGAATTACGGTAGAGGATGAATCTCTGATTTAACATCACGATTTGCTTGGGCTTGTTGGTGACAGCTAAGCTAAATTCGCAAGCATACCAGAAGTTTTTTAGCACAATAAGCTCCTACTTAAAACAATTCAAAATTCAAAATTAAGCAATAAACAATTACAAAATTGGGAAAAGTTATTTCAGTTTGTAGTCAGGACTTTAGTCCTTGTCTTCAGCACTAAAGTCCTGACTACGTACCAGGTACAGTTAATGTAGTGAACTACTAGTTAAGTAGTTATGAACCCTAACATACGGGCATATGGTTTAGTTAAAAGGAAAACTTTGTCTAGATAGTTGTTGCTGGAAAAATACTCAAATAACCTCTGGATAATACTTACAAGCTATTTGCAAATAATGTATTTGGAAGTATAGCTTCTGATTTGATTGCTTATAAGCTTTTAATTTCATTTTTGAT
This sequence comes from Desmonostoc vinosum, assembly GCF_059505385.1. Lineage (NCBI taxonomy): Bacteria > Bacillati > Cyanobacteriota > Cyanophyceae > Nostocales > Nostocaceae > Desmonostoc > Desmonostoc vinosum. The sequence continues at coordinate 100,647 of NZ_JCACKM010000229.1, read as the reverse complement.
TGCAAGTATTGTTTTCAAGACAAACGAAGCTAACTTAAGCCATTTTCTGGCTTTGTTCGCTGATTAGATATTTATTCGCCCGCGCTGACACTTTTTGGCATCTATTGCCTTGGTTGCGCGTCTATCTTTGGGTATAGGTGATACTATACCAATGCACTAGTGCATTAGTCAACTGATGTATAATTTTTCTCTATGAACCGTTGCACCAATAAACTAGTGAATAGGTTCATTAGTAGGGGTATAGTGTGGCACAAGGAGAAGCGTCAATCAGGGTTTACTTGTCCCCTGAAACAAAAAACAGGTTTAAGACGGTTTGCTTTTTTAAAGGGCTGAATATGTCAGACGTGACAGCGGAACTTATTGAAGATTGGTTAGCCAAAAATGATATGGAGCTACCTGTTTCACAGAAAAATGGCCCTTTACCTAAAAGCAAAAAGAGTGAAGTTTAGCATGATTGATAGCTAATGCGGCTGTCTTTTATGCAGCTAATACTACAGCAATTTTCTAACTGGTGATAGGAGGAATAATAAGATAATTAAATGTAAAAATTATGTGAGTTTACAAATAGCTTATGATTACGAGCAAATTGTCATTAATGAGCAAAATTAATGAACTGTCCGAAGCCAATACTATTTAGAATGGCTGGCAATAGTTGACGATTGATTGTGACTATGATCATATTTTCAGCACAATCAATCGCCAATTTTGAATCATCTTTGCAGAGAATTGCGATCGCAACTGCTAAATACTTATCATAATCACCTGTAAGTGCAAAAATGGCTAAAGTCGAGCTTAGAAATCTCTTGTATCAAGCTTTTCAAACGATGTCTTAATTACGAATTACGCGCTTCGCAGCGGTAGCGATAGCGAGTCATCGAGCGTCGGTACGAGCGTCAGCGTAAAGCCTGCGGCATAGCTTCGCTTAGAGCGACACAGGAGCGTCGCGTCATTACGAATTACGCGCTTCGCAGCGGTAGCGAGTCCTCGATAGCGTTAGCGTAAAGCCTGCGGCATAGCTTCGCTTAGAGCGACGCAGGAGCGTCGCGTCATTACGAATTACGAATTACGAATTAGTATTTTCTGGTGCTTCAAACTTGTAACCATAGCCGCGAACAGTTTTAATAAACTCCGGTATGCTAGCATCCACTTCCATTTTTTTGCGTAGCTGACCGATGTGTACATCAACTACTCGCCCATCTCCTACATAATCGCAACCCCAGATTTTTTGAATTAGCTGCGGGCGACTCCAAGCTTGACCAGGATGGCTAGCCAAAAAATGTAGAATATTAAACTCCAAGGCTGTTAAGGTCAGGGGTTTATCGTTAAGTGTCACCTCACGTCCTTCTGGATTAATTGCTAGCTGCTTAAAGATTAGACGCTGTGTTGGAGATGGGTTGATGTAACGTACACGTCTCAAAAGAGCTTCTACTCTCACTTCTACTTCTGCCAGACTGAAAGGTTTGGTAATAAAATCATCGGCACCTGCGGCCATAATTTTAATTTTATCAGCCTCGTCAGTGCGACTGGTTAGTATCATCACTAAAACACCAGTGCGACTCTGCATTTCTTGACAGAGGCTATAGCCAGTAATGTCTGGCAAATTCCAATCCAAAATTACTAAGGCTGGGTTGAATTGCTCAAATAATGACAAAGCAGCTTTACCATCTGCTGCCGATTCTATTTGATATTTACGACCTAAAAAGCGATAAATGAGATTCCGAACACCGAAGTCGTCATCTACGACCATAACCTTGGGAGTTGGAGCAGTAGTATTAGAAACCATAATCATCAATACAGCCTATTGTTAATTTAGCAATTCGCTATGTGTATTTGTTTTGGGAATTAGGGATTGGGGAACTCGGGGCCCCCGCTCCCGGAGGGAGTGGGGATTAGGGGTAATGGGGATTGGGGAATTCGTAATTATTTATTCTTCCCTTACCTCCCCAGACACTGAGCGAAGCCGAAGTGCTGCCTCCCCGATCACTAAGCGAAGCCGAAGTGCTGCCTCGTCTCATCACTCAGAGCGATCGCTACTGTAGTACTTGTGTACATTTAATTTTCCATGAAGTTTGTAAAAACTTCAGCCAACATAATGTCTGTATAGTGTATGACTATTGTAGCTTTTTAGTATGTTTTTAGGTTGAGTTGTGTAACTCAACTCTATTTACTTAAGTGCTATTAATCGCGTTTATACAAAATCTCAGAGATTTTTCTTCAAATGGAAGCAAATTCACAGACTCTTCATCATATCAAACTCTTTTTAAAGTCAAAGGTCTGTTTCTCAAAAAATAATCTACTGAAATATACTTAGGATATCCTATGCATATAAATATGCTTAAGCACATACTGTACTACAACTTTTCATCTTGAAATATGACAAGCCAAGGACTAAGAGCATCGCCAGAAGGCATCAAAGCAGCTAAAACAGCTTTAACAGACAAAACTTGGAGTCAGTATAAATTAGCAGCAGCTTTGGGTATCACGCGCCAACCAGTTGCTAAATTTTTTGCAGGTGAATCAGTTTCTCGTACTTGTTTTGTGCAAATTTGCCAGCAACTAGGGTTATCTTGGCAACAGGTTGCTGGTCTATCTGAAGATGCAACATCAAAATTACAATCCAGTAGCCTTGACTTAGACGCATTGGTGCGAGAAGTACGCCAAAAGCGCCAAGACAAAATTCAAGATCAATGCAGTACTGTACAAATGTTAGATGTTGGACAGACAGTTCAACTGTTGGACATATACACTAATATCAACTTTTGGGAAGAGATAACTAGTCAGCAATGGCGAGAGATTTCTGATTTGTTGAAAAACTTTCAATCTGAATCAGATTGGAATCGACTCGGACATTGTAAGCATCAAAGAAGATTGTCAGGATTAGAAGTTGTATCACAGTACTCGAAATTGATGATACTGGGTAAGCCAGGTTCAGGTAAGACTATATTCTTACAATATTTAGCGATCGCGTGCAACAAAGGCGAGTTTCAGCCGCATCGGATCACCATTTTTATTAAATTAAAAGAATTTGCTGAAGATGCCAAAGAGGCATGTGATTTCAATCTCTTAAACTATATTACTCAAGAATTGATTAGTTGTGGTGTTAAACAAGAATCAACTATTACTTTATTAACTCAAGGGAAACTGCTGATTTTGCTAGATGGATTAGATGAAGTACCAGCATTAGAAGCAGAACAAGTTACAATTAGTATTCGGAGATTGGCTCAAATTTTTTATAAAAATCAATTTATAATTAGTTCTCGAATTGCTGCTCAAAAATACAGATTTGCAGGATTTACAGAATTTGAAATAGCAGATTTTAATGCTCGGCAAGTCGAAGTTTTTGTGAAAAATTGGTTTGTGGCAGTTACTTTGAAATCACGAGAAGAAGCAGAATCGCGAGGAAATTTATTTATCAATCAGTTAAATTTACCCGAAAATCAGCATATCAGAGAATTAGCCGAGACACCAATCTTGCTGCATTTAATTTGCTTAGTATTCTATGTGAAAAATGAACTACCAGCTAATCTCACTAAGTTATATGAACAAGCTGTAAATATTTTATTATTTAGGTGGGATGACACAAAAGGTATTAAACGCGATCGCATTTTTAATAAATTAAATTCCTCCAATAAAAAAAAGCTCCTCTCTAAAATTGCAGCTATTACTTTTGAACAAGGAGATTACTTTTTTGAAACAGGAAAAATTCAGTGCTTAATTACTGAATATTTTGATAGTTTACAAATTCATAGTTATCCAGTAGACAGTATAAATATCTTAAAAGAAATTGAAGTGCAAAATGGTTTATTTGTAGAAAGAGCAAAAGGAATTTATTCTTTTTCTCATCTAACTTTCCAAGAATACTTTACTGCTCAAAATATTGTTGAAAGTTTCTCCATCCAAGCTGCAAACAATTTTTTAGACTATATAAATAATCAGCGCTGGCGACAGATATTTTTGTTAACTGTTAGTATGTTAACCGATGCTGATACCATGCTTCATTTAATAAAATATAAGATTGATTTACTATTAGCTGATGATGATAAATTACAATATTTCCTCACCTGGCTAAACCAAAAATCTAGTTCTATTTCCACTACCTACAAACCAGTCGCTATTCGTGCCTTTTATCTAGTTTGCGATCGCGCCTTTACCCGTAGTCCAATTTATGATCTGGAGTGCGCCATTGTTGGTAGTATTGCCTTTGATTATAACCTCGCTCTAGATGAATTTCTTTTGAGTACTGTTGCCTGTGTAAATGAACTGGAATCCGCGTTTGAGCATACTCACAACAATGCTCTTGCTTTTGACCATGCTCATGCTTTGATCATTGCCTTTGAAGAAGCTTTAGAACTTGTGATTGAGCCAAGATTTAAGCAAGCACTGCAACAACTAAAAAAACAATTACCTCATATAGATAGTAATCAAAGCGGGTTTAGAAACTGGTGGCAAGCTCAAGGCCAAGCTTGGGGTGAACAATTAAGAAATATATTAATTGAGCATCGCAATATTGGTTATAATTGGCAGTTCGATAAACAGCAAAAAGAACTACTCCAACAATATTATGATGCGAATAAATTACTAGTAGATTGCCTCAATCGCGCTGCTAATATAACTCCATTAGTACGTCAAGCAATTGAGGAAACATTATTATTAGCGATCGCTGATATTAAATCAGTTATCAGTTGTACTAGTAAATGACTAATACCAATTCGTAATTCGTAATGACGCTCCTGTGTCGCTAACGCTGACGCTCGTACCTCGCTACCGCTGACGCTCGAGGACTCGCTACCGCTTCGCTAACGCTAACGCTATCGAGGACTCGCTAACGCTAACGTAATTAAGAAGCTCTTATTTAGTATGGGTTTCAGAGTTTGAATGTGTAGCCGAATTTTAGAGAATTGGTATAAGAATATGTATAGTAATCCTCTCTGATTTGTAAAAATGTGCGGTGTTCAGATTCCCGACTTTTCAAAAAAAATTGGGAATTTAGTTTTCCAACATCTCACTTTTTAATTACGAATTACGAATTAGTACAAGTCTATCTGAAGAGAGAGTTTAAGGATTTTCATACCATAGCCAGAGCAATTAAATTTATTCGATTCGTTAAATTGTTTATTAATGTAATAAGCAAGGAGCAGTTATTATGAATAACAATTTAGTAGGTGGTATCATTCCTCCTCAGCCACCCATACAAGCAAAATCCGATGCTCATGTTTTGAAGTCTCGTTTGGAATGGGGTGAGCCTGCATTCACAATATTAGATGTGCGCGATCGCGAAACATTTAACGAAGGTCATATTACAGGTGCAATGCCAATGCCTCTAGATCAATTGGCAGATCGTGCAGTTGCTTCTTTAGCTAAAAGCCGTGACATTTATGTCTACGGTGGTAATGAGGAACAAACTAGCCAAGCTGCTCAAGCCCTTCGTTCTGCTGGGTTTGTACATGTATCAGAACTTATAGGTGGTCTTGGTGCATGGAAAGCGATCGGTGGCCCAACAGAAGGTATTGTAGAATCCAGAACTCCCGCCGGTGCAGATGACTACAATGTCGTAGCGCGGGTAAAAAATCATTTGGAAACTCAGCAAAAGCCTGTTGGTGGAACAAGCGAAAGCACCACTGGATCTAAAACTCCTATAGGATCTCAAGTGAAAGACACTGTAGGAAATGTGCAAAAAGCCCTAGGTGATGCAGTCCATGACGCCCAACAAGCAGTTGGTAATGCAGTGACTGATGTTAAGGAAAACATTGCTGAATCCAAAGATCAAGGTCAAGACAACTAAGTTGCATAGGTAAAGGCACAGTTTTCGTTTCGGCGTTGGTAAATCTAGGGTTAAAATTCCTCGCCCACAAGGGGACGAGGAATCTGGTAATGGGTAATGGGTAATTGGCCTATTACCCATTACCTGCACTTCTAGAGGCGACTTTCCTCCCCACCCACGAGGGATGGGGGATCAAGCGCCGCTTTCAATAAAAATATCTCTTCCCCACTCCCCACTCCCCACTCCCCACTCCCCACTTTAGTGTTCAAATAAATCTTTAAATTGCAGCAAATCCAGTGAAACTATCGTTGGTAAAAATTCAAAGCATTTTTGAGCAAGTTGCCAACGTTCTTCTCTTTTGAGCATTTCTAATAATTTTTGCTGCACACTTAGCAGATAACGCACATCATTAGCGGCATAATTAAGCTGAGCTTCTGATAGATTAGCCGCATTACCCCAATCAGAACTTTGAGCGCTTTTATCTAGTTCTACTTGTTCTAATTCTTGGACTACATCTTTAAGTCCGTGGCGATTAGTGTAAGTCCGCGCTAACTTACTCGCTATTTTGGTGCAAAAAACTGGCTGGACTTGAATTCCTAAATTGTGGCGTAGGGTGGCTAAATCAAAACGGGCAAAGTGAAATACTTTTAAGGTGTTAGGTGCTTCTAAGAGTTTTTTGAGGTTTGGGGCGTCAACTTGTCCTTTGGCTATGCGGATAGCTGTTACTTTGCCTCCTGGGTTGCACAACTGAACTAGACATAAACGATCGCGATGCGGCAATAATCCCATTGTTTCTGTATCAACTGCGATCGCAGTTGATTTTAAATATTCAGTCAAGGCTGCATCACTAAGATCGCGATCGCTCACCTGAAAATCGTGTAATGTCATGAATTGCTCAACAATAAATGCAGTGTTGATGGATGTTTCAACACTAATTATTGTGCAAAAATCCTAAATTAAATCTATTTGCTACGAAGAAAAATTTGTGTAAGGTAGACTTCGCCTTGACCATTAGCAGCAACACCAACACCAGTCAGATTATACTGTCCCTTAAGATTCTTTAAATGTCCAGGACTTTTAATCCAACCACTGACAGCTTCAGCAGCAGGGTTAGTATACCCTTGGTTAAAAGCAACATTTTCTGCTGCGCTATTATAATTCAGAGGGATAGCTTTGACTCGCAGTTCAAATCCATTATGGCTGAAAGGAACTTTACCCTTAGCCATGTTTTGACTATGAATTCTTGCTTGTTGAGATATCTTTGCATTTAGGGTTAGTCTTGGCAGTCCTTTAGAAATTCGGTAGCGATTAATTTGCTCAAAAACCGATTTTTCTAGGGCAGCGGTTTTAAAAGTAGTATTTGATATAGCAACTTGACTCGAAAGAATTGACAACGGTTGTTCATGAGTGGATTTATCCGAAGTGTGACCTGATATTGGAGCGGTCGTTAATCCACTAGCAATGACAAGCGTACTTAAAGCGATGCCAAAAGCAGTTTGTCGGAACATGGAGAATTTTACAATGTGTAGAGATGATAAGACTTATGATCTACCTTATTGTTCCCAGAATTTTCGAGGATACTCGTAAGGCATTGACGAATTTAGGAACTAGTACCGCTTGAGGAAATTCAAAATTCAAAATTCAACAGCTAATTCTGTTTGTGGAGAACAAGGATGTCTTGTCTTTTGGGGTTTGCTATTTGAGAAAAATGTTCTTTTGGTTTCATCAGTCAATCCATGAGCTTTCATCCATTGTTTCATTTGGAATTTTGAACGAGAGTGTAGCGGCGGTTGGCTTAATAAAAGTTGCGATCGCTGCTGTGGAAAATCTCACATGTTCGTTAATTAATAAAAAAATAATGTAGTATTCACTAGACAAATGTCTCTGAAAATACATTATTCAGCAAAAATGTGAGAAATAAACTTAAATTTTGCCTAATCTATTTTCTTTGTGTCGATATCGATGCTTGCGAGCTGTTATTTGATGGTTAGTTATCCAGACATAATTTGATACGGAGAATAGGTAACAGATCAACGGCTGCAATAATCTAAATAAATTGTAAATTTACACCAATTTCAAGAATGATGATGACAAATCCTTGCAAATTAGTATTATGGTCGCGGCTGTCATTTGCAAGAATAACCTAAAAAAATTCCAGTGGGTATAAGCCTTGAGAAATAATTCTTTCGCAAAAGGGTAATTATTTTTACCGTTATCTAAAAAATTTCTCACATATTTATTTACCCCTGTATTCAGTCCATTTCTAATGGACTTTTACTATAAAAGCGGGATTTACAATCCAGATGCGAATGTCAGCGTAGCCGAACAATTAGGTAATTTTTACGACCGAAAGTTTGACAGGTGCAAGATATAAAACTCCCTATTTTCAAGGCAGGTCTAATATTTAAGGCTAAACACGCCCCTACTTACGAAACTCTTCCTTAAGCACACGTAGTACCCGTGCAATATATTCTACACGCCAATGTTCACGTTCTTTTACTGCATCTGCATCTGGCTCGTAATTTTCAATTTCAGCAATCGATAAAATACCTTTAGCTGCTAGCAGGCGTTCGATAGTGTCTAAACGCTCATGAAGCACAGACACCTCACCAGCTAAAGCCACTACCATTGTTAGCAATTTATCGTTTTGCGAATTATCTAAGTATACAGGTCGTTTACCCTTAGCTATCTTTGTCATCTCAACTACCTTTGTGGAATTGGGAACTTGTACTGAGCGAAGTCGTACCATGCGGGATCTTGCTACGCGTAGCGTCTGCGACAGGAGAAGTATAGAGAATTGTCATTGATTATTCTCTGCGTCCCCTCATCCCCCTCATCTCCCTCATCCCCCTCATCCCCCTAGCCTCTCACTTAGTTGCAGTCAAAACAAACCAAGTACCTCGGTTGCTAGAGTTACCATTGGGTGCTTTTGGTTTCCATGCACCGTTAGGGACAAACTTCTCAAACACATGATCTGCTGCGAAACCGGCTTTGGTAACTAATTCAACTAAATCTAAATCGCGCATCGCGCTCCAGAAAGGTTCGTTGTTGTTAGCAGTTTCCTCATCGTATACGAACTGAGTATATAGATCCATGTGGCGATATGAGGGTGCTTCAACATGAAGCATGATGCCACCGGGAGTGAGTAGACGATAACACTCCCGCATGACTTGACGAATAGCCGACGTAGGTATTTCGTGTAGCAAAATATGGGAAACGATTAAATCAAATGATGCATCTGGAAAGTTGGTGTTTTCGGCGTTTTGCTGAGAAAAGTGTACTCTTTTTCCTAAAGCTTTGGCTCTAGCATGAGCGTAACGCAGCATCGATGGGCCTATATCTATGGCGTGGACTTCTGCATCGGGGTAGCCATCGACGTAAGGTAATGTGCTGTTACCGACAGAACATCCTATGTCAAGAATTTTTCTGGGTCGAAAGTCGGGATACTCTGGCAGTAAGTAATTTTGGACTATAGATAGCCCCATGTCATCATTTAAAGGCCCCAACCAACCAACACCATAAATATAAACTCCGCGATCATAAGTTGCACCAGCAGCAACATCGTCGGCTGTAAATTCGCTGTGATATCCTCCAGGCATACAGTGAATGTCTACAGCAGTTTGATAAGCAGGGATTTTAAAGTTGGGGTCGATTGTTAAAGTACCCAATTCTCCAGTTTTGTCTTGGGCACGCTCAATCAATTCTGGTAGTTGACGATCAACGCTGGTATTGACAGCATCCCATAACATTTCTTGGTTAATCCGCCTTAAAGCACTGTACCAATGATAGTAGGGTTCTTGCTGCATCAGTCGCCGAATTTCATACCGATTCTGGGGAGGACGCTGATTTGCTTGTTCAAACTTAGGCTTGGCTACTTGTTCATAAATTAGTTTATTAGTAGGAGCAAGTTCTCGGAAAATGTGCATTTTCAAACTGCGTACAAAGTTTTGACGTGCGAGTTCGTCGTGAGTAGCTTGTGGCAGCATCGCATGTTTGAATTGTTCATTCATCGTTGCTTCCTCCCTAAAATTTCTTTCTTGTATTTTTACAAAACTCAGTGCAGTCTTTTAATTCAGCACTCACCACTCTTCATGTAGAATTTAAAAAAATTCGTAATTCATAGTTAAATTATTTGAGGATTTAGACCCCAACTAATTTCAAACCACCGATTTAAAAATTTGGTATGGTGTTCCGCCTCTAATTACGAATTACGGTAGCGATAGCGAAGCGGTAGCGAGTCCTCGAGCGTCAGCGGTAGCGATAGCGAGTCATCGAGCGTCGGTACGAGCGTCATTACGAATTACGTTAGCGAAGCGGTAGCGAGTCCTCGATAGCGTTAGCGTTAGCGAAGCGGTAGCGAGTCCTCGAGCGTCAGCGGTAGCGAGGTACGAGCGTCAGCGTTAGCGACACAGGAGCGTCGCGTCATTACGAATTACGAATTAGTTAAATATTTAGCTACCGCCTGTACATCCTTATCACCGCGTCCAGAGCAGTTAATCACAATGCGGGGACTGTTGGTAAGTTGGGAACAGAGGGTTTCTAAATAGGCGATCGCATGTGCTGTTTCCAAAGCTGGGATAATTCCCTCTAAGCGTGACAATCTCTGGAATGCGCCTAAAGCTTCTTCGTCAGTCACGCTGTAGTATTCAGCACGATTTGTATCTTTCAAATAGCTATGTTCTGGCCCTACACCAGGATAATCTAACCCCGCACTAATCGAGTGGGCTTCAATTATTTGGCCATCGTCATCTTGCAGTAGATAACTCATTGCCCCGTGCAATACACCAACTTGTCCTTTTGTCAAGGTAGCGGCATGTTTTTGAGTATCGACACCTTCCCCAGCGGCTTCTACTCCGATTAAGCGTACAGATGACTCATGAACAAACTCATGAAATAATCCCATGGCATTAGAACCACCACCGATACAAGCCATAAGAATATCAGGTAAGCCACCCCATTTTTCCATCGCTTGAGCGCGGGTTTCTTGCCCAATGACTGCATGGAAATCGCGTACCATCATGGGGTAAGGATGGGGCCCTGCAACTGAACCCAGGATGTAATGAGTGGTTTCCACATTCGTCACCCAATCTCGAATTGCCTCTGAAGTTGCATCCTTGAGAGTTCCTGTTCCCGCCGCTACCGGACGTACTTCTGCCCCCATCAGCCGCATTCTAAACACATTTAAGGCTTGACGTTCCATATCATGAACGCCCATGTAAATTACACATTCCAAGCCAAAACGGGCGCAAACCGTGGCTGTTGCCACTCCATGCTGTCCAGCACCCGTCTCAGCAATAATTCGCTGCTTATTCATGCGCTTTGCCAATAAAACTTGACCAAGAGCATTATTAATTTTATGAGCGCCAGTATGGTTTAAGTCTTCACGTTTTAAGTAGATTTGCGGCCCTGTACCGTCGGGTTTGGCATAATGAGCAGTTAGACGTTCCGCAAAATATAACGGCGTCGCACGTCCTACGTAGTCTCGGAGCAGTTGTTGCAGTTCTGCTTGAAAATCAGAGTCATTGCGGTATTGCTGATATGCAGTTTCCAGCTCAGCCAGTGCAGGCATGAGAGTTTCTGGAACATACTTACCGCCAAAGCGCCCAAAGCGTCCCTGTGTATCAGGAACCTGAGCAGTTGACAGAAAACTTGCAAAAAGAGGAGTTGTAGTCACAGACAGTTTTTGATGAGGGGACAGACTTTATTATTATAGAAAAGTGTGAAGCACATATAATCAAAATGTCTGTCTAAAGAAAGATCATAAAGGTGTAAGCATTACATATTTATCCTAAATTTTTATTAATTTCACTCTAAAAAGCTGTGTTTCCCCACTCCCCACTCCCCACTCCCCACTCCCTCTAAATTATGTCTTCTTCCAACTCCAAATCTTCAGACAAAAACTTCGCCTACCGCGAATTTGGTAATGATAACTCTGCTGCCACAGAAAGGCCGATTGCCGAACTACCACCAAAACAACAAAATCTCAGAGTACAAGCTACTCGTGCTGGACGCAAAGGTAAAACCGTCACGGTGATTAGCGGCTTTCAAACAAAACCAGAAACCTTAGCAGATTTACTCAAACAGTTGAAAACTCAATGCGGTACAGGTGGTACAGTCAAAGATAACGAAATTGAAGTTCAAGGCGATCATAAACAAAAAATTCTCGATATTTTAATTAAGCTTGGTTATAAAGCCAAAATCAGCGGTGGTTGATGAGTACGGTTTACCGCATATAAACAGTGCTTTGAAGCCAGAGAGTTAATGTTATCTTTGAGAGTAGAAATGCATTTGAGCAGCAGTGGTAAATTAACAAAAAAGCTGCTCAGCTTGAGATAAATAGGAGGTTGAAATGGATATACTTCGCATTCTGTGTGCTATTTTCTTACCACCTCTAGGCGTATTTTTGCAAGTAGGTTTTGGTATAGACTTTTGGATTAATATACTGTTGACTTTGTTTGGTTATATTCCTGGAATTATTCACGCAGTTTGGATAATTGCGAAGAAATAATTGAGAATATCAATTAAATTCATCATTGCAATAAATTCTTTCGTAGAGACGTGCTTTTAAAACGTCTCTACAATTGTTTATGCATGTGACGATCGCATGTAACTAAAATTCTACAATATTTTCTCCTTTTGGGCGATCGCACCCCTACGAATTATCGCCATTCCCCAAGCAAAGTAAAACCCGCCCAAGAATAAGGATTTCGCCACTGTTCCTGTTGCCAAAGTTGGAGTTGTGCCGCCCTCAAAGCCGCCGCCGGAGTTTTGCCCTGCTGCAACATCTGACTGTAAAATTGCCTCATTAACAACGATGTCGCCTCATCATTCACATTCCACAAAGACACCACCACTCGCGCTGCACCTGCATACATTAATCCTCTTGTCAAGCCTACTAATCCCTCGCCTTTAACTTCTCTGCCCAAACCCGTTTCACAGGCACTTAGCACTACCAACTCAGCCGGAAAGTTGAGGTTGAAAATTTCGTTGAGTCGCAAAAAGCCTTTTTGTGGCTTCCCTTGTTTGTCTATCAGCGATAGCACAATTCCTGATAACTCTGGGTTGGTACTATCTAAAAAACCGTGAGTGGCAAAATGCAGCATCCGGTATTGACTGAGTTGTTTATTAGTTGCCCAATTGTAGTTAGCGTCAAAATCAAACGCTTGTAGATTATTTGAAGGCACTAACTTGAGTATTTCCTGTGCCTCAGTGCGAGTGTTTGGCAGTCTCTCAATTTGACTACGGTTGATGTTTATCGTTGACCGATTAAGTGCAGACTGTTGTAATTCTATATCGAGGTCATTGTCAGTATTTGTAGATTTACCTGTGACTCGTTCATCTGATGCAGTAAATACGGGGTCAGCAAGAATAGCGAGAGTTTTCGGTGCTTTGGCGCGTCCTTTGAGTTCTTGGCGGATAATGGCAATAGTTGAGGCGGAAGGTAGACTAATTATTTCGTGGTTGACTACCAAGGGTTCATAATTTGTTGTTGATTTTCCTGATGTTAACGCGGCAAAGGGGATGTATTGCAAAGCATCATCACCAACAATTACTAAACGTTTTTGCCCCAACTTTTCAGCCACAGGTGCAAGGATGAGTTTACTCAGTTCGTTAGCAGCTTTAGCGGTTTCTTCTGGCGAAACTCCCTGCATCCCAGGATTTTTAAAATAGTTGTTGTATAAATTCTTGGCTAGTTTCTCTATTTGTTCGCGTCCTGGTAGTTCGTAGGTATCGAGAGAATTGGGTGTGACAGCCCATAGATAGCTGCGTTCCTCACCCAAAGAATATTGCAATAATAGAGTATCTTTATCGAGTTGTTGCTGAATTTCACTTAAGTTCAAAGGCTGGGGATACTTGAGTGCTGCATACTCAGGGTTGGTGGCGCGGATTTTTACCTTTAGTTCTTGCTGTTGTTTGAGTAAGTCTTCAAGCTGTTGTTTAGTATCTGCGACGAGTTGGGCAGATGGTTCTTTTTGAGTTGATAATTGCGAGAGTTGTTTTTCTTTGGCATCAACTAGCAACTGTAAACGTTGTTCTTCTGCTAGCAGTTTGGGGTCAATACCTTTTTTGATATCGATGTTAGCTTCTGTTAGTAGTTCTATTAGACCACGGGCACGAGAGCGATCGCTTGCTTGCAGTGCTAAAGCGTCGTATCTTTTTGATGGGTCTTTCTTGTGCAACTGCATCAGCAAGTCGATGTAGAACTTGTAAACGCCTTGCTGTGATGCAAAGTAAGAAGCACGCAACTCTTGACTATCAATCTTGGTGCGTAAGTCTTCAATAACTTTAATTGCAGTTTCAACTTGAGTAAGGGCTTGTTGAAGGTTGCCTTGGTTGCGTTCTGCAAAAGCAATATTATAAAGGGTGGTGGCTTCCTGTGCTTTGTCACCAACTGCACGCGACATGGGTAATGCCTGATTGTAATATGAAAGTGCTTTTTGCTTGTCTCCCAATGAGGAGTGGATAAAACCAATATTATTGAGAGTAGTGGCTTGCCCTGCTTTGTCACCAACTGCACGCAATATGGGTAATGCCTGATTGTAAAACACAAGTGCTTTTTGTTTGTCTCCCAATGAGTCGTAGACTAAGCCAATATTGTTGAGAGTAGTGGCTTCCTGTGCTTTGTCACCAACTGCACGCGATATGGGTAATGCCTGATTGTAATATGAAAGTGCTTTTTGCTTGTCTCCCAATGAGTCGTAGACTAAGCCAATATTGTTGAGGATCGCAGCTTCCACTGCTTTGTTGCCAACCGCACGCAATATGGGTAATGCCTGATTGTAAAACACAAGTGCTTTTTGCTTGTCTCCCAATGAGGAGTAGACACTGCCAATATTGTTGAGGGTAATGGCAACGCCAGCTTTGTCATCAACCGCACGCAATATGGGTAATGCCTGATTGTAAAACACAAGTGCTTTTTGCTTGTCTCCCAATGAGGAGTAGACACTGCCAATATTGTTGAGGGTAATGGCAACGCCAGCTTTGTCATCAACCGCACGCAATATGGGTAATGCCTGATTGTAAAACACAAGTGCTTTTTGCTTGTCTCCCAATGAGGAGTAGACACTGCCAATATTGTTGAGGGTAATGGCAACGCCAGCTTTGTCATCAACCGCACGCAATATGGGTAATGCCTGATTGTAAAACACAAGTGCTTTTTGCTTGTCTCCCAATAAGTTGTAGACTAAGCCAATATTGTTGAGGATAGTGGCTTCACCTTCCCTGTCACCAACTGCACGCAATATCGGTAATGCCTGATTGTAAAACAGAAGTGCTTTTTGCTTGTCTCCCAATAAGTTGTAGACTAAGCCAATATTGTTGAGGGTAGTGGCTTCCTTTACTTTGTCACCGACTTGCCGCCAAAGTTTTAATGCTTCTTGCCATTTATTAGTTGCTTGTTGCAGCGATTCTGCTGTTCCTTGTTTGTAAAGTTCTAACCCCTCTTGAAGGAGTCGTTCCGCAGCAGCGCGAGTTGCATCTTGCTGTGTTGTTGACTGTTGTGCTATCTGCAATGGTGTATTGCTCAGTGTTGCTCTCACGCTATCAGATAGCAAAACTACACTTAACAACAAAGTTAAACCGCAACGGGTAAAGTTTGGTAAAAAGCACCAGAAAATCCACTGTTTATTTTGCATCAACTGGGGGGATTGGGGTGTAAGGGAAATGAGAATTTAAGCAAGTGCTTACGCAGTTGCTTGTTAACTACGAATTACGAATTACGCGCTTCGCAGCGGTAGCGAGTCCTCGATAGCGTTAGCGTAAAGCCTACGGCATAGCTTCGCTTAGAGCAACACAGGAGCGTCGCGTCATTACGAATTACGAATTATTTAAGAGACATTGCTCTCATGGAATAATTATTGAGTTGTTCTGGGAGATATTACTGAAAATTTATTCTGATTTTATAGAGGCGAGGAGCGATCGCATTTCTGGTTTCTGTTTTTGAAACGTATTCACTCAATTTAGGCTGATTTTCTCTTGAATACTGGCAATTTATGCTATTTGACAGCAAAGTAAAATATATCTAGTGCAGAAGTTCTTGCTCACCCATGACCTACTCAGACACCACTCGCCTTGATCGCATCGAAGCCCTGATACAATCCAATAGTCAGCAGATAGAATCTAATAGCCGACAACTCGCACAACTATCGCAAACTACGCAATTTTTGACCACCGCGCAGCTAGAATTGGCTCGTTCAGTCGATGTCATTGCTCGAAGAATGGATAGACTAACTGAGCGAGTTGACCAAGTTGAGCAGCAAATATCAATTTTGGTAGAATCACAGCAAGGGTTGTTTGAATCACAACGTTCTATAGCTGCAAGTATGGAGAGGATGACGGCTGTGCAGCAACAAATGGCTGAACAACAGGGGCAAATGCTTGAACAACAAGCATCAGCTAATGCTGCGATAGAACGATTAGACAGGATTTTAGATTATCTCATGCGACATGATGGCGATCGCGAATAATTCACTTAGCGATATTTTGACAAACACCGCACCCCTACGAATTATCGCCATTCCCCAAGCAAAGTAAAACCCGCCCAAGAATAAGGATTTCGCCACTGTTCCTGTTGCCAGAGTTGGAGTTGTGCCGCCCTTAAAGCTGCTGCCGGAGTTTTGCCTTGCTGCAACATCTCGCTGTAAAATTGCCTCATCAACAACGATGTCGCTTCATCATCAACACTCCACAAAGATACCACGACTCTTGCCGCACCAGCATACATTAGTCCTCTTGTCAACCCTACTAACCCTTCTCCCTGAACTTCCTGACCTAAGCCAGTTTCACAGGCACTCAGCACCACCAACTCGGCGGGAAAGTTGAGGTTGAAAATTTCGTTGAGTCGCAAAAAGCCTCTTTGCGGTTTGCCTTGTTTGTCTACTAAAGATAAAACTATTCCTGACAACTCTGGGTCATTGCTATCAGCGAAGCCGTGGGTAGCAAAATGCACCATTTGGTATTGACTGAGTTGTTTGCTAGTTGCCCAGTTATAGTTGGCATCAAAATCAAAAGCTTGTAAACTCCGATCTTTAGGTACAAGTTTGAGAATTTCTTGCGCCTCGTTGCGAGTCCCTTGCAGTCGTTCAATGTTGCTGCGGTTAACGCCTCTGGCTGACCGTTGCAGGGCAGACTCTTGTAATTGCAAATCAAGGTCATTGGTAGTATTTGCAGCTTTGCCGGTCACGCGTTCATCCGATGCGTTGAATACGGGGTCAGCAAGAATGGCTAGAGTTTTTGGGGCTTTGGCACGTCGCTGTATTTGTTGGCGAAGAATCGCAATTGTGGAAGCAGAAGGTAGAGTGATAATTTCATGGTTGACTACCAATGGTTGATAATCTGGTGAAGCTGTAGATTTTCCTGTGGTTAATGCAGCAAAAGGAATGTATTGCAACGCATCATCCCCAACAATCACTAAGCGTTTTTGTCCCAACTTATCAGCCACAGGTGCAATGATGAGTTTACTTAATTCATTGGCGGCTTTGGCGGTTTCTTCTGGGGAAACTCCCTGCATCCCTGGATTTTTTAAGTAGTTGTTGTACAAATTCTTGGCTACTTTTTCTATCTGTTCACGTCCAGGGAGTTCGTAAGTGTCGAAAGAATTGGGAGTGATAGCCCAAAGATAGCTGCGTCCTTCACCCAAGGAATACTGTAATAGTAGAGTATCTTTATCTAGTTGCTGTTGAATTTGAGGTAACGTCAGAGCTTCAGGATACTTTAAAGCAGCATACTCAGGGTTTTGATTGCGGATTTTGGTTTTGAGTTGTTGCTGTTGGTCGAGGAGATTTTTGACATCTTCAATCACAGCGATCGCTTGCTTTTGAGTATCATTTTTATTAGCTAGGTCTGAAAGTTTTTTCTCTTGAGCTTCGATGCGCCATTGCAAACTCCGTTCTTGTGCGAGTAATTTCGGGTCAACGTCTTTACGAATATCTACCCTAGCTTCAGTTAAAAGTTCTACCAAGCCCCTAGCACGAGAGCGCTCGCTAGCTTGCAGTGCCAAAGCGTCGTATCCTTTAGATGGATCTTTTTTGTGCAGTTGCATTAATAAATCGATGTAGAACTGGTAATACTTCTGGACAGTGGCAAAGTAGGAGGTACGCAGTTCTTGACTAGTGACTTTAGTACGTGTATCTTCAACGATTTTAATAGTTGCTTGAATTTGCGGGAGAGCAGTGGTAAGATTGCCACGATCGCGTTCCGTCACTGCCAGATTGTAGAGTGTGTCAGCTTCCTCTGTGCGATTGCCCAAATTTCGCCACAATCCTAATTGTTGATTGTAAGTGGCGATCGCTTGTTGCGGTTGCTTGAGTGATTTGTAAGTCTTACCGATGTTACCTAAATAAGTAGCTTCTGCATACTTATTACCTATCTTCCGCATCAAAGAAGTTGCCTGCACAGAGGCATCCAGCGCTTTTTGATAATCGCCCGATGCTTGATATACTACGCCTAACAAGGCAAGGGCACCAGCTTCGCCCAAGCTGTTTTTTTGTTGACGTGACAATAAAAGCGCTTGATTGGCTGTATCAAATGCCTTGGGATAATCTTTCAATGATTCATAAACTCTAGTGATGCTAATCAGTGTGGCAATTTCCTGAAAAGAATCACCTTGTTCGCGCTCCAACTTTAGTGCTTGGTTGTAATATTCCAGTGCTTTGGAATATTCTGCTGTTGTTCGGTAAACAGTGCCGATGTTCTCTAAAGTTTGCGCTTCCCTGCCGCGATCGCCTATTTTCTGAAATATCTCTAGTGCTTGATTGAAAGTTTCAATACTCAATTTGTAGTCACCCAATGCTCTATATACTAGAGCTATATCCTTGAGAGTATCCGCTTCTCTAGAACGCTCACCCACCTGACGGCTGAGATCCAGGGCTTGGTTGTATGAGTTGAGTGCTTGCTGATAATCACCGAATGATTTATAAATTCCCGCAATCAACGAGAGCGTAAAAGCTTCCCTGTCACGATTTTTGTTGGCACGCTGCAACACTAGTGCTTGGTTTAAGGAATTTAGTGCTTGCTGCTTTTCTCCCAATTGGTCGTAGACAAAGCTGATTAGATTGAGAACTTCGGCTTCTCCATAACGATCACCTGCTTTTTGCAATAGCGATCGCGCTTGGTTATAATATTCTATAGCTTTTTGAGGCTCGCCCAATGAATTATAGCCTCTAGCAATGCCCGTGAGAGTAAAAGCTTGATTTCTCAAGTTCAATGCTAGGGCTGTACCAGACAGATTTCCTTGAGCTTGCTTTTGCAGTTTCAGCGCTTGTTCGGACGATTCTAGCGCTTTTTGATACTCGCCCACAGAGAAATAGACAGTGCTGATTTGGTTGAGAACATCGGCTTGTCCAGTCAAATTCTTTGTTTGACGTTGAAGCTCCAGCGCTTGATTATAAAAGTCTAAAGCTTTTTGACGTTCACCCAATTGGGTATAGATTAAGCCCAGATCCTTGAGGATATCAGCTTGTTCATTGAGATTTTTCTGGGCACGCTCAATTACCAAGGCTTGATTGTAGTAATCAACTGCCTTCTGCGTTTGGCCTAATTGAAAGTAGATTTGACCAATACTGACTAACGTTTTTGTTTCAAAATCAGGTTTTTTTTCAGCCCGAAATAGTAACAGTGCTTGGTTGTAAGACGAAAGCGCTTTTTGTTTTTCACCCAAACTAGACAAGGCCCTTGCAACAGAACTAAGCATTACAGCTTCTCCAAAACGGTCTTTGAGTTCTCGCCTAATCGCTAGCCCTTGATTGAAAAAGTCTAATGCCTTTTGGTTGTCATTCTGGGTAAAGTAGAGAGTACCGATGCTCAAAAGTGTATTCGCTTCCCAATTGCGATCGCCTATTTGCCGCCAGATTTTTAGCGCCTGTTCATATTTTGCGATCGCTTGTTGTCTAGATGCTGCTGTACCTTGTTGATACAGCTTCTCTGCTTCGCTCATCAACTGCTGTGCCTGTGCAGCAGCTTGTTTAGTATTTGGTTGCGTTGTTCCTGATTGCTGTGCTATTTGCAACTTCGTATTTACTTGTCTTGCCCCTACCGCATCTGCTAGCAAAATCAAACCAAGTAAAAAAGTTAGACTATAGCGGGTAACATTTGCGAGATAACAGCAGAGAATATACGTAAACTTTACTTTTTTCATCACTTTGAGGACTTAGTTAAATAATTCGTAATTCGTAATGACGCGACGCTCCTGTGTCGCTCTAAGCGAAGCTATGCCGTAGGCTTTACGCTGACGCTATCGAGGACTCGCTACCGCTACGCTAACGTAATTAAGTTTTGTGTTGGGGTTAAATCCCCATTACAAAACTTGCCGATTATAGAACCGGGGGACTTAAACCCACGGAACTAGTTAATAATTACGCAAACAAAAATACTACCATTTGTAAATTATTTATTTGTCTTCAGCAGTAAGCTGTTCCACATATAACTTGCATAATTAGGGCGGGCAAGATGCCCACCCCACAAGAGTTTTATTTAATTTGATTATGTAATTTAGATGTTTTTTAGCTTATTGCTGAAAACTTATTGTTATTTTATGAATCTACCCAACAATACCTGTTGTGGTTGCAGTTTTTGCAACCAGCAAGTAAAAACTGTTCCCTACCTCATAGTTGCGATCGCGACTTATCTGGTATTTAATTAATCACTAATAATTACTGCATCTGTGCAAAAACCGTAAAAACCTCACCCCCCTCATCCCCCTCATCCCCTAGCCTCCGCCAAACACAACATCACCTCTCCAACCCACCTTGATGTTCACACTTCACATCTTCATGCAGCATATCTACCTCTGCAAGTCGAACTACATTTGAGCATTGCGGTTGAATGACTTGACTAAAAACTGCCCACACCAAGCTACGCGTTACATCCAATCCGGTTTTCAGCCAAGATTCACGATTGCCAGGAATGCCTTGCTCTGGCACAATCTCTGTCTCTACCCAAATGCCATGAGCGCCCAAAAGAATCTGCGCGAGCAATTTAGCTCTTGGTAAGTGAGTAGGAGAAGTAATCAGTCTTACCTTATGCGCTTTCCAAGCGTGCAAAATTGGAATACTATAGTAAAAATTTTCAAAAGTGGAATTCGCGCACTTTTCTAACCAAACGTTTTGTAAACTCGCAGTTTCCCGCTGAAAAATTAGCCATAAACAGCGATCCGCCGAACCGCGAGAAATTAAAATTGGCGTTTGTGGATGTTGTTTTGCCAATTTGGCAACATAGATTTCCCGGCTAATACTGCCACCAAGCACAAAAAAACTGTCTACTGGTTGGGAAACCGCGATCGCTAAGGTTATGGCCGTACAAACTAGCCAGATGCCCAAAAAAAAGCTTAATCCGTAAGCTAATATTTGTAACAATTTCCGTAGTTTAGCAAATTTTCCCTGAAAGCTAATAAGTAATTTAATATTAAATTTACGTTTCATGACTTAAGTAAAAAAGCATATTTGGTTACACTCTAAAAGTCCTGCAATTTACCTATCTAGGTGCTATCTTAAAAAAGTAATCTAAAATGCCGAAATGACGCTAATCAAAGTGTCACATCATTATTCTGGCCTTCCGGAAAAGGCAAGAAAAGTGAGAAATGGTTGTTAACAACAAATGCAGTAATTTCAGCATCCTAACAGAGTCAAAGGGTGAGAGGAGCATAGCTGAGTTTGGGGTATAAAAACTTAAAAATTTCTAGAAAGCCTGATTGTTAAACTGTCAACAACACAATTATTTCAGCTAAATATACATGAACCAATCTGCGAAAAGTTACTCACCGCTCCAGGTAGCCTTGATTGGTGGAGCGATCGCCACAACTGCTGCTTTATCCGTATTTGGCCCTGCTTGGACTCGCTGCGTCCGAGCTTCGCTAGCCATGCAAGATAGCCCAAAAACAATAGTTGATCAAGCTTGGCAAGTAGTAAACCGTGAATACGTTGATGGCAAGTTTAATCAACAAGATTGGCTAGCAGTTAGAAAAAGCTTATTAAGTAAAGAATATTCATCCACTGAAGAAGCTTACACCGCTATCCGCGAAGCTTTACAAAAATTAGGAGATCCTTACACTCGGTTTATGGATCCCAAACAATATGAAGCTTTAACCAGCCAAACCTCCGGAGAAGTCTCTGGAATTGGCATTCGCATGGAATTAAACGAAAAAACCAAGCGGTTGACTGTTGTCGAAGCTATAGATAATTCTCCAGCCCTGAAAGCTGGAATTAAAGCAGGTGACGTAATTGTGGCAATTGATGGCAAAGCCACCCTCAAGATGAAAGTGGATGATGCCTCAAAACTAATTCGCGGTAAAGCAGGTACTCCCATCACTTTGCGTCTGCAAAGAACAGGACGCAGCCCCTTTGAATTAAAGCTCACAAGAGCGAATATTGAAGTACCAACGGTGCGTTACACCCTGAAACAAGAAGGGAATCGGCGCGTTGGCTATATCCGTTTGCAAGAGTTTAGCGCCCATGCAGCCGAACAAATGCAACGAGCTATTCGTGACTTGAACAGCAAGAAAGTCGATGCTTATGTGTTGGACTTGCGGGGAAACCCTGGTGGTTTGTTGCAAGCAAGCATTGAAATTGCCCGTATGTGGCTGGATAATGGTGCAATTGTCAAGACGGTAGATCGACAAGGACAAAGCGACGAAACCAAAGCCAATCGCACTGCTTTGACAAATCGCCCTCTGGCAATATTGGTGGATGGTAATTCAGCTAGTGCCAGTGAAATTCTTACAGGAGCGCTCAAGGATAATAACCGAGCTGTGGTTGTAGGTAGTCAAACTTTTGGTAAAGCTTTAGTCCAGTCGGTTCATGAACTCTCCGATGGTTCAGGTTTGGCTGTCACTATTGCCCATTACTATACACCCAAGGGAACGGATATCAACCACAAGGGGATCACCCCAGATATTGAGCAAAAACTGACAGATGCACAAGAGCGGCAGTTGGCTTATAATCCAAACCTAGTGGGAACTAAGAGCGATCCGCAATATGCCAGAGCGATCGCAATTCTATCTACCCGCAACTATGCCCAACCTCCGGTAAATCAACCTTCTTCTTTCCAACCGATGAGTGTTCGCGCTAGAGATTTGCAATTTTAAATTGATATCAAACTTTTCAGATCTCCGGCTTCTTAAGAAGTCGGGGATTTTGTTTTTTATGGAATTAAATAAAATATAAATTAAGCTGACGGGTTGACATGTTGCACTATTTTTTGTGAGCTTCAAACATTTGGGATCGGGAATACTATTTAATAGTTACAAATCCCCCATCTCAGATTTATGAATAGTCAACCAGTCGATGCAACCACCATTCACAACTGCTTACCGCAGGTGTCGGTGGTTATTCCTATTTATAACGGTGAGACAGATTTACCAGACTTAATTAATTGTCTATTGTCTCAAAATTATCCCCAAGACCGTGTAGAGTATTTGCTAGTAGACAACAATAGTAGCGATCGCACTCTCACCATCTTAAAAGCAGCCGCTGAAAATAACCCAGTTACAATTCGCCCATTGAGCGAAAATCAAATCCAAAGCTCCTACGCAGCCCGTAATACTGGCATTCGCGCCGCTTCTAGCAAAATTATCGCCTTTTGTGATGCTGATTGCCGCCCACAACCTCAATGGTTAGATGCATTAATTAAACCTTTTGTCAATCCAGAAATAATAATTGTTGTGGGTGAAATTTTACCTCTACCAAGCAAAAATCTGCTAGAACAACACGCAGATAGGGAGCAAACTTTATCACAAAAGCATACTCTCAAGCATCCTTTTTGTCCCTATGGTCAAACTGCGAATTTGGCAATTCGACGCATCGCTTTAGAAAAAGCAGGTTTATTTCGTCCTTATCTTACCAGTGGTGGTGATGCAGATATCTGCTGGCGAATTTTGAGGGAAAATATCGGGTGTTTAGAATTTGCTCCCCAAGCGATTGTTCAGCATCGCCACCGCGCCACACTCCAGGAACTGCGAAGTCAATGGCAACGCTATGGGCGCTCAAATCGCTATTTGCACGAACTCCACGGTATAGATTTGATGCGAGAAATTTCCCTCAAAGAATGCAGCTATCGCTTAGCACGTTGGTTAGTCAAAGAAGTCCCAACAGCAAGTCTCAAAGCGATCGCAGGCAAAGCCACTCTTGTAGATTTATTAAATACACCCATCGGTTTGTTCACAGCCAGAGCGCGATACACTGGGCAACGTGACGCTAAATTGCCTGAAAATGCCAAGATAATTGACTGGTTGTGAGAATTTAATCGCTTGTATACAATGTATACACAATGCCATAACAAATGAAAAAGTTAAAATGTCTCAAAGCGAAGTTGTCACCGTTCGATTAACGCCAGAGATCAAAGCCAAACTTGATGCTCTTGCCCAAAGTACACAACGCAGCAAGTCTTGGTTAGCCGCAGAAGCGATCGCTTTGTATGTAGAACAGCAAAGTTGGCAAATTCAAAAGATTGAAGAGGCCGTGAAAATTGCTGATAGCCCACAAGCTAAATGGATTGCCAGCGAGGAAGTGGAGGCTTGGCTTGAGTGTTGGGGAACAGAAGATGAAAAACCTGCGCCATGCGTTTAGTTTTTCTCTCACTTGCTGTCGAAGATTTGGTAAGCATCCGCGAGTATATTGTTGATAATAATCCCTCAGCTGCTAGTCAGGTTAGCACACGTTTAAAGCAGATTATTAAAAAATTGATTGTCATGCCAAATCTCGGTAAACCTGGACGAGTTTTTGGCACAAGAGAATTAGTCACACCAAAGATTGGTAAAACTGTGTATGTGATAGTGTACAGAGTAAAGGAAACTCGCTTAGAGATTCTGCGTATCTTACCAGGAATGCGAGATATTGACTTTATTCTTGACCAAAGCGAAGAGAGCAAAGAATAATCAATACTCCATACTTGGACTCCACTTAGTACAAGTTCCCCATACTTCTTCTGTCAAAGACGCTACGCGTAGCTTGCTTAAGCGTAGCAGTACAACTTTGCTCGGTACAAGTTCTCGACAATAAATAACAATTGCTTGCCAACTTTCGCTAAATTGGAAAAAGGTAAACTCAAGGAAACTTTCAATGTCACCACAACTGTTACTGGTAGATGATGAACCGGGATTGCGGGAAGCCGTGAGAGACTATTTACAAGAAAGCGGTTTCAGCGTTCAAGTTGCCAGTAACGCCCGCGAAGGCTGGGATTTGATGCAACAAAATACACCTGACTTAGTAATTTCCGATGTAATGATGCCGCAGGTAGATGGCTATCAGTTCCTCAAGCAACTGCGAGAAGACCCCCGCTTTCAAGCGCTGCCTGTGATATTCTTGACTGCGAAAGGGATGACAGGCGATCGCATCCAAGGTTATCAAGCTGGTGTTGATGCTTATTTGCCTAAACCCTTTGATCCAGATGAGTTAGTGGCAATAGTCGAAAACTTGCTTGCTCGTCGTGCCACCACGCCTGCAACGACATCAGAAGAGACTGAAACTCATGATATTGCCGAATTAGCTAATCAAATTGCTCAAATTAAAGCATTATTGACTCAAAGAAGTGCAATTTCTCAATCTCCAGCTCCTTTTAAAATTGATTTGACTCCCAGAGAACAAAGCGTTTTAAATTTAGTAGCTGAAGGGTTGATGAATAAAGAAATTGCCCGTCGCTTAGAAACTAGCGTCCGCAACGTAGAAAAATACGTCAGCCGTTTGTTTAGTAAAACTGGGACTAATAGCCGTACAGAGTTAGTTCGTTTTGCTTTAGAACATGGTTTAGCTAAATAAGCTGAAATGGAACAGGGAAAACTAAATATTTTACGAATTACGAATTAATATTAGCTATTAATAATTCGTTTTATGGAAACATAAATATCTGGGAATGCCAGCGGTTGAATTATGCCTTCAGTTAGTGTAAGTTTAGTTGCGTATTCTCCATTTAAAATTTCTCGAAATACTACTAAATTTAGCTGTTTAAGATTGACAACCCAATATTCTAAAATCCCTACCTGGGCGTAGATTTGGCTTTTGGTTTCTAAATCTTTTTCTAAACTGGAGTTAGCATACTCAATCAACCAGAAAATATTTTCTGGATAAGGATGATGCTCTCGATACTCACGTCCTAAACGTTGGACAATAGCAATATCTGGTTCTGGTTCCGAGTCGTTGGGTAGGGTGATAGGCTTAGCTTGACGAATTTTGGCATAATCGCCCAATAATTTTGCTAGATACTCACCAGCTTCATCACTACAATAAGCATGAGGTTCGCCTTCTGGTGACATTTCAACGATTTCTCCTTGTAGTAGTTCAACCTGGCGATCGCTCAAAATGCCAGCGTCAATCATGCGATGATATTCATCAATCGTCCACTTCGCAACTATCACACTCATGACGATTAATTCCTCCCAATGTCTAATTCACTATTAGAAGATATCGCTAACTCAGTTTCAGGATCAAAAAAGTGAATTTTTTCAGCAGTTAGTGATAACCATACCTGCTCGCCAACACGCACTAATCGCTCAGATGGTATTCGGACTTGAAAATGGGGAGTGGGGAGTGGGGAGTCGGAAGTGGGGAAAGAGAGGTTTTCATGTTCTCCTGGTTCACCTAATCTGACAGACACAAAGGTATCATTACCAAGATTCTCTACTATATCTACTTGCGCGGGGAGATTTTTAGTAGCAGGTAAACTCAAGCTTAAATGTTCTGGACGAATCCCTAAAATTAGGGTTTGTTTGCCGTATTTTTGTAGGGCTTTTCCCCAAACTTCTGGGAGTGTGAGACGGAACAGAGGATGAGTAATTAACAGGGGAGCATGAAACTCTACAGAAATAAAATTCATCGGTGGTGAACCAATGAACTCTGCGACAAAGCGGTTAGCCGGATTGTTGTAAAGTTCCAACGGGGCTGCGACTTGCTGAATTTTACCCTCAGACATAATCGCAATCCGATCGCCCATTGTCATCGCTTCTGTTTGATCGTGGGTAACGTAAATCGTCGTTGTTCCTAGTTGGCGTTGTAACTTGACAATTTGGGCGCGAGTTTCCGCCCGGAGTTTGGCATCTAAATTAGATAGTGGTTCATCCATCAAAAATACTTGAGGATTGCGAGCGATTGCTCTTCCTAATGCAACTCGTTGTCTTTGTCCCCCAGATAATTGTTTGGGTAAGCGTCTGAGCAAAGCTTCAATTTGCAACAACTGAGCAACAGTACGCACCCGTTCATCTACCGCTCGTTCTTTTTGGGAAATGTAGCGTAGTCCCTTCGGTAGCGATCGCGTCATCCCTACGAAGAGATTTTCTGCTAAAGAGAGTGGGGAGTGGGGAGTGGGGAGTGGGGAGTGGTGATTTTCCCCCAATTGCCGACGACGCAATCCAAAGGCGATATTGTCGTACACCGTCATATGGGGATAGAGCGCGTAATTTTGAAACACCATAGCAATGTCTCGTTCTTTGGGAGGCAAATCATTAATCAAGCGATCACCTACCCAAATATTACCGCCAGTCATCACTTCCAGCCCCGCGATTAACCGCAGTAAAGTACTCTTACCACAACCAGAAGGGCCTACCAGCACCATAAATTCGCCATCTGCGATCGTCAAATTAATCCGTCGCAAAACATTTACACTTCCCCCACGTTCTGGTGCGGCATCGCTTTTCTTGCCAGCTGGGAGTTGAGTTTGTGAGGTTACGGCTTCCCCTTTGCGAGCAGGGAAAGTTTTATAAACATTTTCTAAAATAACTTGCGTCACGAGTAATTATTTATTGTCATTGGTCATTAGTCATTAGTTATATGACGAAAGATAGTTTAGCGCCCATGATACACGTTCCCGGTAAATACGAAAAGTTAAAAAAATAGATTGAATCACAAAAAGTAAATTACCCTTGATGCTAGGGCTGTTAGGAGGTGTTGTCATGAATACTGATGTACCCGCGAATCCTTCCCAAGACCCAAGTGTTAATCCTAATCATGACATTGTAGACGTACAAAACACAGATTGTTGCATTGTGGGTGGAGGGCCGGCGGGGGCTATTTTGTCTTTGTTGTTGGCGCGTCAAGGTATTTCTGTGATTTTGCTAGAAGCACATAAAGATTTTGATCGTGACTTTCGGGGGGATACAATTCATCCATCGGTGATGGAAATTATGGAGGAATTGGGCTTAAGCGATCGCTTGCTGCAATTACCCCACGCTAAGATGCGCCAAATCCAAGTGCAAACTCCCCAAGATACAATCACATTGGCAGATTTTAGTCACTTAAAAACTCGTTATCCCTACATTACAATGCTGCCACAGGTGAAATTCTTAGAGTTCATCACCGAACAAGCGCGACAATATCCTAATTTTCAATTGTTGATGGGTGCGAATGTACAAGAATTAATTATCGAAAATGGCGTGATTCAAGGTATCCGCTATCGTGGACATGGTGGTTGGCATGAAATTAGAGCGATACTCACCGTGGGTGCAGATGGACGCCACTCAAAGCTTAGGCAACTGGGTGATTTTACATCAATCGAAACCTCACCACCAATGGATGTGCTTTGGTTTCGTCTACCCCGCCATGCAGGAGATCCTGAAGCGGGAATGGGGCGCTTTGGGCAAGGACATATTTTAGCAATGCTTAACCGTGGTGATGAGTGGCAAATCGCCTATGTGATACCCAAAGGCGGCTATCAACAATTACGAGCCACTGGTTTAGAAGTATTAAAAAAATCCGTAGTTGAAATAGTGCCAGAATTTAGCCAACGCATTTCTAATTTACACGATTGGTCACAAGTAGCCTTTCTCTCAGTCGAGTCTAGCCGCGTCAAGCACTGGTATCGTCCAGGACTGCTGTTGATTGGTGATGCAGCTCACATCATGTCTCCTGTTGGTGGAGTTGGCATCAACTATGCTATTCAAGATGCTGTAGTAGCAGCGAATATACTTAGCAAGCCACTTCAAAACAAACATGTAGAACTCAGTGATTTAGCCAAAGTCCAACGCCAGCGTGAGTTACCCACACGCATTATTCAAGGATTTCAAACTTTTATTCAAAAACAGATATTTGCCCCAATTCTCAGTTCAAATCGTGCCTTTGTTCCGCCTCTTTTATTACGCTTACCCATCTTGCGTGATCTTCCAGCCCGGTTAATTGCTTTAGGCGTTTTCCCGGTTCATGTGCAAGGGAGTGGGGAGTAGGGAGTGGGGAGTGGGGAGTGGGGAATTGGGAATTATCATTTGTCATTGGTTATTCTCCGCGTCTTTGCGTCTCCCTCATCCCCCTCATCCCCCACTCAGCACTATTTCGGTAATCAGTTTTTGAATTTTAAATTTTGAATTCTGCAATAAAGTGGTACAATTATACTACTCATGCAGAATTCAATCCTCGTTCTAGTCAGGTGTAGGTGACGAATAGTATCTCAGATACTTTTCTAAGCGATCGCCTGGCTTTTATGCTAGAAAAGACTCAAATCAAGGAATCAACTTTAGAATTATAAAAAATGTAAACTATTGAGTCAAAGTATTAATTATTTTCAATCAGCGTTTTTCTAATCAGGAGGTATGGTAATGAACAACTGTGTTTTGATGGCGGAAATTATTCAAGAGCCACAACTACGCTACACAGCCGATAATTTAGCTGTTACAGAAATGCTTGTACAGTTTCCCAATTCTCAGCGAGCAGAAGACTCGCCAGCGACGCTGAAAGTTGTCGGTTGGGGTAATTTGGCCACAGAAATTGAGCAAAAATATCATCAAGGCGATCGCGTCATTCTAGTAGGGCGCTTAGGTATGAATACTATTGAGCGTCCAGAAGGCTTTAAAGAAAAACGCGCTGAATTAACAGTACAACAAATTCAAGCCGTTGGTGGCAGTTTCAGTACTGATCCCTTACCAACAATGAACCCACAAGCCACAGAAACCACTCCACGACAACCATCCTCAGAAGTAGCATCTTCCCCAAAAAATGCTCCTAATTACGAGGATTCACCACGTCCCGCAGCGACCCCAGCAACAAATAATACTAGCGTCATTCCTCCAGCACCAACACCCGAAACCACAAATTATCCCCAACCAACACCAGAAGACCCCAGCATGGACGATATCCCATTCTAGGTATCTATTTTTACAATTTAGTTTGAAGCTTTCATCATCTTGACATCCTGCCTATCCTGATATTTATGGATTAGGCAATTTGATTTTACTAAATAAATATACTCAATTGTGGCAATATCTTGGCAACTTTTACGACAAAATTAACAATAATAACTAGTAAAAGGCGTATTGTTGAGCTTGTAGACTATGATCCTCAATAGTCTCAGATATTTTCTGAAATCAAAAGCATCATTGCAAATAAATTGGAAGATTTAGCTTAGCCATAGAACATATTGGTAGCACTTCAGTACCTGGTCTAGCGGCAAAACCAATTATTAACATAAATGTAGTGATAGCATCAAACAATCAACTTTCTAAAAATTTAACCTCCCAAACTCTTATTCTCTGTGTCTCTGCGGCTCTGCGTGAGCATAATTCATTTTTTCACTCAGCAACACCCAAAACCACTGTTAAAATCAGATAAATTTCAGCCAAGATTAATACCCGACTCCCATGAGAGAAAATGTCCTAGAAGTTCGCAATTTACAAGTTGAGTTTTCCAGCGATGGTGACAGCATCAAAGCTGTAGATAGTATTTCCTTTCAGTTGCAAAGAGGTGAAACTTTAGGAATAGTGGGAGAGTCGGGCAGCGGCAAATCAGTAACAGCACTAGCTGTGATGGGTTTATTACAACCCCCTGGCAAAATTACTGCTGGTGAAATTTGGTTTCGTCATCAAGAGAACGCTACACCACTTGATTTAGCAGCATTACCTCCCAAACAAATGCAGCTACACCGGGGTGGCGATATCGCCATGATTTTTCAAGAACCGATGAGTTCACTCAACCCAGTTTATACCATTGGGTTTCAAATTACTGAAGCAATAATGCGGCATCAAAATGTATCAGCCGCTGAAGCCAAACGAATTGCGATCGCAGGTTTGCAAGAAGTAAAATTATTACCTAGCGATGAACAGATCCGCAACCAATATATTGAAACTTGGGATCAAATCAATGCAGATTCACCAACTATAGATGAGCAAAAAATAGCACAGTTGGTCAAGCAGCACAAAGAATCAATGCTAGAACGCTACCCTTACCAACTTTCTGGTGGTCAGTTGCAACGGGTAATGATTGCGATGGCAATTTCTTGTAACCCATTATTGTTGATTGCTGACGAACCAACCACCGCCTTAGACGTCACAGTCCAAGCAACCATCATCGACTTGTTGCGAGAACTGCAACAAAGCCGCAACATGGCAATGATTTTCATTACCCACGACTTAGGATTAATTGCAGAGATTGCCGACCAAGTAGCGGTAATGTACAGGGGTAAAATTGTCGAGTACAACGCAGCAGAGCAAATTTTTAGCAGTCCTCAGCATCCATATACTAAAGGCTTAATTGCTTGTCGCCCTACACTTAACCGTCGCCCTCAAAAATTACTCACTGTTGCTGACTACATGAGTGTAGAAGAAACAGCAACAGGACAATTAGTAATTCAGGCAAAAGAACCACCACAATCTCAAGAAGTCAGCACCGAAAACATCAATCAAAGATTAGTAAATCTGGAAAAAGCACAACCTCTACTCCAAGTTCGGGATTTAAAAGTTGGGTTTCCAGTCAAAGGTATATTTGGTGGGACAAAACGCTATTATATGGCCGTAGATGGCGTTTCTTTTGATGTTAAACCAGGGGAAACATTGGGTTTAGTAGGAGAATCTGGTTGTGGTAAAACCACTCTTGGCAGAGCCTTACTACTATTGATGAAACCTATGAGTGGTCAAATCATCTTTGATGGGCAGGATATTACAGAAATCATCGATGCATTTGGTTATCAGCCTTCAATATCACTATCATTTAATGACTCATTCATGTCACGAGATGATATGAAATTGGGGATAAATTTGCAGATGGGGTTGAAAAAGCGCAAAACCTTCAAAGGGTACAGAATGCCCAAATTGCGGCGGGAAATGCAAATTATTTTTCAAAATCCTTTCAGTTCCCTTGACCCCCGCATGAAAGTAGGAGCTGCAATTATAGAACCTTTGGAGATTCATGCCATTGGTAACAGTAAAAAAGAACAACTCGATCGCGCCGTTTACCTATTAGAAAGAGTAGGATTAAATGCAGACGCAATGAATCGTTATCCGCATCAATTTTCTGGAGGTCAACGTCAGCGGATTTGTATCGCCCGTTCCTTAGCATTAAACCCCAAATTCATTATCTGTGATGAATCTGTTTCCGCATTGGATGTATCGGTACAGGCGCAAGTATTGAATTTATTGAAAGAACTACAAGCAGATTTTCAACTCACCTATATCTTTATTTCTCACGATTTAAGCGTGGTGAAATTTATGAGCGATCGCATTTTAGTGATGAATCGCGGTAAAATCGTCGAGCAAGGTACGTCCGAAAGTATTTACCAAGAACCTCAAGAAGAATACACACAAAAATTAATTGCCTCAATTCCTACTGGTAGTCTCGAACGCGTGCAAAATCGGCAGGTTAAGGTTTTGTAAGTAGCAATTAGATTTTTATTGAGCATGTTCGTAGCAGTTCTGAGCTACGAGATAAAGCAACTTAAATAATTCGTAATTCGTAATGACGCTCGAGGACTCGCTACCGCTGACGCTAACGTAATTCGTAATTAACAAAACGTTGCAATTACACTACTCTCTGTGCAATTCTCAATTTAGCAGAACGCGATCGCGGATTTCTCGCAATTTCCGTTTCATCAGCAATAATTGGCTTTTTTGTCAAGACTTTTAACGAAGGTGAATTTCTTAAACCATGCTTGACTAAACGGTCTTCTAAGCTGTGAAAACTGATGATGGCAATTCTGCCGCCAGGGACAAGGGCGTTTGGTGCTTTTTCTAAAAAGGTTTCTAAAGACTTTAACTCGTCATTGACGACAATTCGCAGCGCTTGAAAAACACGAGTAGCTGGGTGAATTCTACCATAACGGTATTTGGGAGGAACACAAGAAGCGATCGCCTCTGCTAATTCAACAGTCGTGTGCAACGGGCGTCTTTCTACAATGCGTCTGGCAATTCGCCGCGATAATCGTTCCTCACCATATTTAAAGAAAATATCGGCTAATTCCCGCTCATCCCACGAATTTATCACATCAGCAGCAGTGAGCGATCGCCGCCGATCCATCCGCATATCCAAACTCGCAGCGTGACGAAAGCTAAAGCCCCGTTCCGGCTGGTCGAGATGGTAAGAACTCACCCCCAAATCAGCCAATATCCCATCATAACTAGCAGACGGAAACTTATACTCAGCAAAGTTACTGAGGATAAACTCTAGACGTTCTTCATACTCAGCCAACTGCTTCTGTGCTGCCGCCAAAGCATCCTCATCTTGATCTATTGCCACCAGACGCACATCCGCATTAGCTTCTAAAATGAGGCGGCTGTGACCACCACCACCCACCGTTGCATCCAAATAATGCCCGCCGGGACGCACAGACAAACCCTCAATCACCTGCCGACTCAAAACTGGTAGATGAAAAAATTCCTGTGCTTCAATTCCCTGAATCTCTAGCTCCATATAATAGTTGAAGAAGTGCAACAAAATGAAACATCAAATCAAATCCACGCTGCCTCCCTACCTTCAACATACTCCTGTATGAGCAATACATAAACTATTGCTCTACAGCCCTGATTTTGGCTTGGCAGGCTTAAAAATCGGGTCTGGTTGGCATCTAACGCGGTTCAATTCCAAATTTTCACAACGGGAGAACACTCAAATCTATGGCTAGAATAGAAACCCGCACTGAACCCATGGTGCTGAATATGGGGCCACACCATCCCTCAATGCACGGGGTTTTGCGGTTAATTGTCACCCTGGATGGCGAGGATGTGATTGACTGTGAACCAGTCATCGGCTACCTGCACCGGGGAATGGAAAAAATTGCTGAGAACCGCACTACTGTAATGTACGTTCCCTATGTTAGTCGATGGGACTACGCAGCGGGAATGTTTAATGAAGCCGTCACCGTCAACGCCCCAGAAAAGCTGGCTGGCGTCGCTGTTCCCAAACGCGCTAGCTACATCCGCGTCATCATGCTGGAGTTAAACCGCATCGCTAACCACTTGTTATGGTTTGGCCCCTTCCTAGCTGACGTAGGCGCACAAACTCCCTTCTTCTACCAATTCCGCGAACGGGAGATGATTTATGATTTGTGGGAAGCCGCCACAGGTTATCGGATGGTCAATAACAACTACTTCCGCGTTGGTGGCGTAGCAGTTGATTTACCCTATGGTTGGGTAGATAAGTGTCAAGAATTCTGCGATTACTTATTACCTGTAATTGATGAGTATGAACGTTTAGTCACCGATAACCCCATCTTCCGGCGGCGTGTTGAGGGGATTGGTACCATCACCCGCGAAGAAGCACTCAACTGGGGGCTATCTGGCCCGATGTTACGTGCATCTGGGGTCAAATGGGATTTGCGGAAAGTTGACCATTACGAATGTTACGATGACTTTGACTGGGAAGTACAATGGGAAACCACCGGAGATTGCTTTGCCCGTTACGTAGTGCGGATGCGGGAAATGCGCGAATCTATAAAGATTATTAACCAAGCGATTAAAGGACTTCCTGGAGGCCCTTACGAAAACCTCGAAGCCAAGCGCCTAGCCGCCGGGAAAAAATCAGAATGGGATGCCTTTGATTATCAGTACATTGGTAAAAAAGTTTCTCCTTCCTTCAAGATTCCTAAAGGCGAAATCTATTCTCGTGTAGAAAGCGGCAAAGGTGAACTAGGAATTTATTTGGTTGGTGATGATAATGTCTTCCCCTTACGCTGGAAGATTCGCCCAGCGGATTTCAACAACCTTCAGATTCTGCCTCATTTGCTACGGGGAATGAAGGTTGCAGATATTGTGGTGATTCTCGGTAGTATTGACGTGATCATGGGATCAGTAGATAGGTAAAAAATCCATCCAAGTACTTTTTTAGAGCAGTTGCATTGTAATACAACTGCTCTATTTTTTAGCGGTATTAATAATCAACAGTTAGCTGAAGTGTGTTAGGACTAGTGTCCATAACGCACCCTACAAAATTAAGCTTTTAATTCACACAAAACTTTAAAGATATAATTGAATTATTTTAGGAGTAATTTTTATGGTTACATTATCATCTAATATTTCTTTAACAGAGTTTCTGCAATTACCAGAAACTCAACCAGCTAGCGAATATATTGATGCAAAAATCTATCAAAAACCAATATCGCAGGGAAAACATAACAGAATCCAAACTCGTTTATCAACGGAGATTAATCAGGTAAGTGAACCTAAGAAAAAAGCTTTAGCATTAACTGAGTTACGCTGCACATTTGGAGGACGTTCTTTAGTTCCAGATATTGCTGTATTTGAGTGGTCACGGCTTGTTGTTGATGAAGATGGAGAAATTGCCAATAAGTTTGAAATTTATCCAGATTGGATAATTGAAATTTTATCACCCGAACAATTTCCTAACCGTGTGATTGATAAAATTATTTTTTGTATTAATCATGGGACAAAATTAGGTTGGTTTATTGACTTTAATGACAAATCGGTGATGGTATTTCAACCTAATAAATTGCCAGAAGTAAAATATAATAATGATAAACTGACTGTTCTTAATGAATTAACAGATTGGCAAATTACGCCAGCAGATATATTTAGTTGGTTAAAGGTTAAATAGAATAAAACTTAATCGTGCAAATTCATCCTCACTCCGAATTTAATCCTGCATTGTGCGTAGCAATAGCCCATCGTATTACCACTAGTTCTCAGCAGCGAATTACTTTTGCTGAATTTATGGATATGGTGCTATATCATCCTGAACATGGCTATTATTCCAGCAATGCAGTCAAAATTGGGTTTCAAGGTAGCGATTTTTTTACTTCTCCCAATCTTAGTAATGATTTTGGCGAGTTACTAGCAGAACAATTGTTGCAAATGTGGGAGACTTTAGAGCGACCAGTACCATTTTCTCTCGTAGAAATGGGAGCAGGTCAAGGAATTTTGGCATCGCATATCCTCAAGTATTATCAGTTAAAATTTCCAGATTTTTTTGCTGCACTAGAATACATCATTGTTGAAAAGTCCCCAACCTTGAAGCAAGAACAACAACAACGCTTACAAGAGTTTGCTGTACGCTGGTGTAATTTAGAAGAGATACCATCTAACTCAATTACTGGTTGTTTTTTCTCAAACGAATTAGTCGATGCCTTTCCAGTACATCAATTCATTTTGGAAAAGGGGGAAGTGCGAGAAATTTATGTGGTAATGGGGAGGGATGAGGGTGATGAGGGAGTAAAAAAGCTGGGGGAGAAAGATAATTTCCCAATTCCCCATTCCCCATTCCCTACTCCCCACTCCCCTATTTCATTTACGGAAGTCATCGGGGAACCCTCTACACCGCAACTGAGGGAATATTTCAATTTGGTGGGAATTGACATTACCTCAAAAGCTTATGAAGATGGTTATCGCAGTGAGATTAATTTGGCTGCTCTTGATTGGTTGAGTATAGTAGCAGACCGCTTGCAACACGGCTATGTGCTAACAATTGATTATGGCTATCCCGCCAGCCGTTATTACAATCCCAGGCGATCGCAAGGAACGTTACAGTGCTATTATCAACATCGTCATCATGACAACCCATATATTAATATCGGGCGACAAGATATTACTGCCCATGTTGACTTTACTGCTTTAGAACACTGGGGTGAGCGGTGCGGTCTACATAAAGTTGGTTTTATACAGCAGGGATTATTTTTGATGGCCTTGGGGTTAGGCGATCGCATCGCCGCTTTATCATACCAGGAGCAACCCCTCTCACAAATACTACAACGGCGGGATGCACTACACCAATTTCTAGCCCCTACTGGACTAGGTAACTTTGGAGTTCTAGTTCAAAGCAAAGGCTTGAGGGATAAAGAAATTCAACAACCACTTAAAGGATTGACCCTGCCAGAGCGAAAGTAAATCTCAAAAGTTAAAACTCTATTTAAGAATGCTGGATTAGTGTTATTTAGACTAGCATAACAGTGATTACTGTGATTCCAAAAATCTTAGGAAAGTCATAATTATGTCTGCACATGACTTGTTAATGTTAGTAACATTACTTACTCCTGGTATCTTACTTTCAGTTCTGATTATGGTGACTTTTGCTGCTGGTGGCTGAAGTAATCAGTTAACAGTGATAGCTATTCACTGTCAACTGTTAATTGAGTATTTAAAGGAACATAAAAAATGAAGGTGGCATTTCTGCGTACTGGACTAATGGGACTACCAATGGCGCAAAGATTGTTAGCCGCAGATATACAGCTAGTTGCCTATAACCGCACCCCAGAAAAATTAGCCCCATTACAAGCAGCCGGCGCTGAAATTGCACCACATCCCCGCCATGCAATTCGTGCTGCTGAGTACATTGCTATCGCTGCGAAGCGCGTAATTCGTAATTTAATGTAATGCGGGCGATTATGGGTCTTGTAGCTTTTGTATTTCTGTTTCAGGTAATCCGGTAACTTGGGAAACTTGAGCGATCGCTATCCCAGATTGTAGTAAATTTTGTGCTACTTGTCGCAGTTGCTGTAAGGCTTGTTCAAGTTGCTGTAGGGCTTGTTCTTTTTGTGTTCGTTCTTGTTCTACTTGCTGTAAAGCCTGTTCTACTTGTTGCAGGGCTTGTTCTTTTTCTGTGCGTTCTTGTTCAGCATCAGTTGGCATCCAGTTGCCTTGGGAGTCACACCAACGTAGCCAGAGGCGAGAAATCCCCTCAAACTCTCCTTCCCATAAACCCAAGGCAATTTCTAATTCTGGAATCCAAATACGCGGATTTTCTGCATCTAGTAGTTGTTCTTGATATTGCCCACCTACCAATTGAAAGAACTGGACACGATTTGTGTAACGACTAAAAACAATGTAATAAGGTATACGCAGTATTTTTTCATACACTTCCCATTTGGAGGGTGGTGTATCTTTAATTTCTCCACCATTTTGAATTTCCTCTCTAGGTAACTCCCGCTTTACCACTAAATCAGATTCAGCATAGATACCAAGGTCTTCACTTTCAGTACCAGGAGAGAGTAACTCAACAACAACGAAAGGGTTTCTCCGTTCTTGCCATATCACGTAGCTACGTCTTAAATCTTGTCCTGCATATAAACGCGACACTCCAACAGCCAAAAACCAATCAGGGCGTTTATGCCAGAGGGGATGCTCTAAATCGTAGTACAGATTTAAATCTGAACCTATGAAAAATTGGTCTGGTTGATAATTACTCAGACGCAGACTACGCCTCAAAAGTTGGGGTTGGAGTTCATGAAATTCATCAGGCAAACCAGGCTCCTCTGGATCTTCACTGGGAAGATCATACATTGTCGGCAGGGTCTGCCAAGGAGGAAGCGGCGGATCAGTTTGAGGAACAGGAAAAGAACTCATATGTTAGGGAGTGGGGAGTGGGGAGTAGGGAGTGGGGTAAGAAAGTGTTTATTTCATTTGCGTGATTTTTAATACCTATGCAAAACGCCTATTACTTTCGATGTGCGATCGCTTATCTCAACCTCATTGATCTAAACTCTCACAAATTAATTGATAGAAAAAATCCTAATTTCAATATTTTATAAATTCGACGGCAATTTTAGATATTAATCCAAATTATTTAAACTTAACTTCTGTTAAACGTTCTTTATTTTACTTTGCTTTCCGTAACAAAGATACAGTTATTTACAGCGCTAGAATCTTTTCAGCGTGTAAATTCTTGCCAGCTAATTATTAGTACATAACTGTTTACTAAAGTCAAGTAGGATTAGACCCTTCAGCAGGATTGGAACTATAAGCCTTCATGATACTAAAAGGTTGACGGATACAAACCTTATAGTGTTATAACGGCATCAGTTCTAGATGCAAAATGATTAACCCTAAATTAATGACTAATTACTCATGCTTGGGAAAAATTTAACTTGGCTTCTAAAGTAAACCCCAATCGGACACAGTTGATAAGCAATGCCTGAATATTTTTAAGTGGGTGGGTCAAGAGTGATGAATGAAGCTGACGCCTCAAAAAACAGAGCTGTGATGGAATCCCTAAATTCTGCTAATTCAACACAACTAGAGCAAGTGAGTTGTCCCTTTTACTCAGTTGTGCCTAACGAAAATATGGCAATTTCTCAATTGCCACTGCTCAAACCAGCTGAAGATACACAGCCTCAGAACGAAGTTCCGCAGTATCCGGAGACTAACACTCAGCAGGACTGGGTTGCAGAACCTGACAGCGACAAACAAACACTCATTGACTCAGAATTTCAGAAGTTGCTGACATTAAACGAAGAATTGCGTGCTGATAACAGCGATTTATATAAACAAGTTGAGCAGTTAAAAGACGACCTAGCTGAGTCGGAAAAAATGTTGCAGTGGCAGAAAACACGCTCCAGCGTTACTGAATCCATGCTCAACCAACATAATCAGGAACTGGCAGCAGCTCAAGAACAAATCAAGTCTTTATTTCAACAGCTAGAAACTGCTGTACAAACTGTTCAACGCCAAGAAATTTTTATTGAAACCTACAAAGCCCAATTACAAATTAGTCAACAACGCTTGGCTCAGTTAGAGCGGGAATGTTCGTTGCTGCAAACTAATTATAGCGACCAGTCTCAGCAACTTTTGCAATCTGAAACTGCTTGTCGGGAATTGCGTACTAGACTGATGCGACAACAGCGGCAGACTTTGCAATTTAAAGCCGCTTTAGAAAAATGTCTAGATACACCCGTCCCTAGCTATGACTCTTCAGACGATAACGCCGAACACCCCCAAGACATAACCAGCGGACAAGGCAGATTCTCTAGAAAAGCTCGATCTTTGTTTCCTAACGCACAGCCAATCAAAGCTTGGTCAGCAGAACCAGAGTCTTTGAATAATTCCGATCATCTTTGGGGTGAAACATCAAAACCACCCTCATACAAAATCAATCAACCTGCTCCGACTTCTGACTCGTCTCCGTGGACTTGGACTAACAAGGAGGACGACTCAACACCAGTACAACCAGATTCTTCACCAGAAGTTGATGATCTAAATATACAGGAAGATATTCCATTTTCTAGTTCATCAAGCCTAGATCAGCAATTAGATAGTCTAATTCAAATGTTTTTCGCGTCTCAGCAGATATCTACATCATCGCCATCTGTTGAAAAAACAAATGTAGACAATAATATAGGTGAACCTATTGTCATACCTGTGGAGAATGACAAAAATGATGCAGAACCAGAAGCTGTATCAAAAGATGAGTTTGAGGAATCAATGGCAGCAAAAGTGATTCCTCCCTCAAAATTGAGTGTAGAAATTAATACTCTTGTAACTACCTCGACCTCATCTGACGCTGAAACAATTGTTGAGGAAACAGATGATTATTGGGCGGAAATCTCACCAATAATAGGGACTGATTTATCTCAAGATTCGTCAGGAGATGATGCTAATGACAGCAATCCACCTTCACCTGTGGTTTATCCACAGCGTCCCCCCAAAGGACGTAAATCGTTAGCATCTGTGGAACTGCCGAATTTTCGACAAAATAGCCAATCATAAACAGTGTGTAGTAGTGGCGTGTCTAGCCTTAAATGTTGCATTAAAAAGAACTCTTGTGGGATGGGCGTCTCGCCCGTCCGTGGCGGGCTTTCCGTCCCACCCCACAAGAAAACTTATTACATCATTTTAGCCTGCTCGCACTACTACCAAATTAAAGCTTTTAATTCACATTAGGCGTTAATTCAAAATTCTCGCTTCTGACTTTTGGATTCTAGTTTCTGGACTAACTTTTGTGAGTTGACGCGATCGCGGTTTGCCTGCGTTAATAGCATAATTAATCGCTAATAGTCGCAACCATAACGCCGGGTATCTCGGTTCTAACCAAGAATTTATCCGGTTGAGAAAGTGGGGAAACCATGCACCTAATAAAGTGCTAACTAAAGCGTGACGACCAAAGTTAAAATAATTACCCAACCACCGGAATAAATCCTTTGGCCCGGCAAGTTGCCAAATCCATAGAAGTAGCGCCGGGTTTTTTCGCGCTGCCTTGATTGCTAGGCGGTTAAAGGTAAACCAATCACACCTATCTTTGATAAAGTTATCTGCAACCTCTAAGGGTTCATCAGCCAATAGCCCAAAGAAGGTATTAAGCATAGCATTAATTTGCTGCGGTGCTAAGAATTTTCCCGTAGGTACCATCATGCCTTTGGAAAATAGCCAAGTCACGGAAACGTTGCTTTGGTAAGCGCGAATTCGGTTTAAGTGTGAGGAACTCAACAAGTCATGCTTTAGGGCAGTATGTAAAAGTGTGGTTAAACGCTCTAAGTTCCGAACTAGGGAACCAAAACCAGTAAAGACAAGGGGAGACTGGAGTGATGCAGCATCACCAATCGCAATTAATCTATCAAAAGCAATTGTGCGATCGCTACTCCCAACACTAAAATGTCCCGGTATATACCCAAATGTCGGCTTTTTCCACACCAGCTGATCCATATCGCACCTGCGATACTCTGGCAAGATAGTGAAAAAATCTTCGTACATCTCCAACAAAGAACCAGGATTCTCCCCATTGACTTCGTGGTAGTGAAATAAATAAATCGTTAGTTCTTCACCAACTCCAGGAAATAATTCCCAAATCAACTGTCGCCCACGGGAGATATCGCCGTGACTATAAAGCACGTCTCCATATTGAGAATCCCAAACTCCCGGCTCAAATCCCTGGTCAATTACTGCCCCCACCGTCGGACACACACTATCAAAAGCCCGACCTCCATTTAATTGCCAAGCAATGGGAGATGCAGTTCCCATCGCATCCACCAGCAACCGCCCACTTACTTGCTTTTCAGTTTGACTCGGTAAATGCTTGACTGTAACGACAACTTGTGAATTACTAATATCTGCACGGATGAACTCTGTTTCATCCCAGATTTCACCACCTGTTACTTGTAGCTTTTGTCCACATAATCGCAGCCATTTTTCCGAATCTAAAGCTAAATTCAGTACTGTGGGTGTGTGTAAGACAGGCGATCGCAGTTTAGCAGGATTATTGCCGTCAAAAAACTTATTAAATCCGTCTTTATATTCCCTAGCAATGATACTTTCCAACTCGGCAGGAGTTACCAAACCCAGATTAACCAAGCTTTGAATCTCATCGCGAGAAATATTCCACTCCCGATTCATCCGCCCAAAAGGCATTCGTTCCACCAACAGCACTTTATATCCTAATTTCGCCATCACCGCCGCATGAATTGCACCCAACGCGCCGCCGATGTAGATGATGTCGTAGGTGGGGGATGGGGAGGATGAGGGAGATGGAGAATTACTCTGTGTGCTTATCCCCATTCCCAATTCCCCATTCCCAATTCCCCATTCCCGATTCCCAGAAAAAACCACCTGACGCGGTTGTTGCGGATTCCGTACTCCTTCGCGCCAGCGTTGTTCCCACCAATAAGCACGCTTGAGGTCATATTCACCGTTGGGCATTTTTTGGAAATACTTGACGGTGAGGGGGTAATAGGGGGCTAGGGCTGCAAAAATCGATTGCTGGGATAAATCAATTGCTGGGGGTTCTGGGTAGTGATGGGGAAAACGGCTTCTGATTGCTGTCGTCAAGCGTTGTAAGATTCGACTCTCACTAGGAAATGCTTGGTCTGCCCAACGAAACACTTTTAAATAAGTAGTTCGCTGCACCGACCAGACAAATACCGACAACTCAACGGGTAATTTTTCGGAAATACCCCCATTACTAGTTGTAGTTGCTGTGGTAATTTTGAGGCGAAAACCTTCCGGGGTCAGCACCTTTTCCCCACTCCCTGGCTCAAAATCTGTTTGTAGCCAACTACGCACCGCTGCTATATCCGCAGTTGGAATTTCTAAATAAAGAACTTCTCTCATCTTTCCTTGACATCTCCGCTTAATCTATTCACTTAGACAGATTTATTAAAGGCAGAAAATACGTTAAACTCCGCCCTATCACTTCTATAAAGATTCAGTTAAAGAATTTTAAAGAGTTTGTCAAAATTATTTTTCATTTTGTATTTGTGTAAACCTACGCCATGAATTATCCCATTCCAGATAGCCCCCAAGAAATTTTTGACCTAAGACAACAGCCTATTGATGAAGAATTAGTTGCCGCTGCGATCGCTGGAGTCATTAAAGTTGTCCGCGCCCAAGGTCAATCTTTGGAAGAATTAACCGCTCAGTTGCTTGCAGACGACCCAATGCTAGATCGGCAACAGCGACGCTGGTTGAGCCAATTGGTTGCTCAAGCTTGGGAAAGTTTTACTTGAGGGGATAGTTTTGGGAACTAGTGCGATCGCATTCTTGCGGCGAGAAAGTAAAGTTATAAAGAAGAATAGGTGAGTTTTGTTTGTGTAGCCGCGATTTCTCGCCGGGGCTTTTCTCCCCATTACAAAACTTAATTACGAATTACGTTAGCGTTAGCGTAAAGCCTGCGGCATAGCTTCGCTTAGAGCGAGTCATCGAGCGTCAGCGGTAGCGACGAAGGAGCGTCATTACGAATTACGAATTACGAATTACGAATTATTTAAGCAACGCTTTGAAAAATTTGCTCGGCAGTCAAATTTAGTTGTGTGAAAGTTTGTGAGATGAGGCGATCGCTATTTTGGAACTGCCGGACTTGGTATTCCCCCTCAACTAACGAATAAACCGAGATAGTGGGTTGTTTGGGATTGCCAATAAACCGTCTACCGCCTAAAGCAGCATAATCTACAATCCAGTATTCGCTGATGCCTACTGCCTCATAGTCAGCCGCTTTTTTTAAATAATCATCTCTCCAATTAGTACTAACCACCTCAACTACTAAGGGAATTGATTGTGCTTGGCTTATAGTTGATTCTTTTTTCCACAGAGGCTCATTCACCAAATTAGGCTGATTTAATATCAGCACATCTGGTGAATAAGCTGATTCACCCTCCA
This sequence comes from Desmonostoc vinosum, assembly GCF_059505385.1. Taxonomy (NCBI): domain Bacteria; kingdom Bacillati; phylum Cyanobacteriota; class Cyanophyceae; order Nostocales; family Nostocaceae; genus Desmonostoc; species Desmonostoc vinosum. Next base: position 56,905 of record NZ_JCACKM010000229.1, on the reverse strand, counting down.
GTGGTTTGACAAACGCTGTTTTGGGAATAAAGTAAGGCAGTTTTAAACGTTTATATTCTGCAACTATTTCTCCAACTAAAAATCCAATAACCTGTTCATGATCACCTGTTGGTGGTGACATTTCAACAATTACTCCATCATGTAGTTCATAGCGTTTTCCTGTGTTATCTGGATATTGAGCAACGAATTCATCGAATGTAACTAGTTTACGTAAGGTTTGAGTCATTAGTTATTACTCCCCATTAGCAATTCTCTATTACGAATTACGAATTACGAATTACTTAAGTGGTTAGATCTCCGACTTTTTGAAAAAGTCGGAGATCTAACCCCTAAACTTTCAACGCTGCTTCCGCTTGGGAGTGTAATAACAAGCCATATTCCAATCCCTCAACTACCGCCTGATAGGAAGCCTCTAATATATTGGTCGAGACTCCTACAGTTGTCCAACGTTGATGACCATTACCTGACTCTACTAATACGCGGGTTTTTGCTGCTGTACCAGTATGTCCGTTGAGAATCCGGACTTTGTAATCTGTTAAATCAAAGGTCGCTATTTGGGGATAAAAATTCACTAAAGCTTTGCGTAAGGCAGCATCCAAAGCGGCCACGGGGCCATTACCTTCGGCTGCTTCCAGAATGTTCTTGCCACTGACAGCGACTTTAACCGTTGCCAAAGCGTTGCTGTCTTCCTTCCCTTCAATCAAATCACAGTGGACTTGGAAACCTTTGATTTCAAAGAACTGCTGACGTCCTCCCAAAGCTTCGTGCATCAAAAGTGCAAAACTGGCTTCTGCGGCTTCAAATTGAAATCCTTCACTTTCCAAATCTTTAAGGCGCTGGAGAATTTGCTTAGCCTCGGCTTTTAACTTATCTAGTTCAATACCAAAGGTGCGCGCTTTAGCTAAAACATTGCTGAGTCCTGACTGTTCAGAAATAACGATGCGGCGACGGTTCCCCACTTGTTCCGGCTGAATGTGTTCGTAAGTTAGGGGATTACGTTCTACAGCAGATACATGAATACCACCCTTGTGAGCAAAAGCCGAACGTCCGACAAAGGGGGCATGTTCATCAGGGGCGAGGTTGACCACTTCGCTAACAAAACGACTCACTTCTGTAAGTTGCGCTAGCTGGTCTTCTGTGATACAACTGTAACCTAACTTCAGTTGTAAATTGGGGATTAACGAGCAGAGGTTAGCATTACCGCAACGTTCACCGTAACCGTTGATTGTGCCTTGTACCATGGTTGCCCCTGCCATAACGGCTGCTAAAGCGTTGGCAACAGCCATCTCTGAGTCGTTATGAGTGTGAATGCCAATTTGGGGAATTGTCATTTGTCCTTTGTTCTTTGTCATTGATTGTTGACTATTGACTACTTCAACAACTTGACTGACTTCATGAGGCAAACTGCCGCCATTGGTATCACAGAGGACTAGCCATTCAGCACCAGCTGCGATCGCCACCTCTAATGTCTGTAAAGCATAACTTGGATTTTGCTTATAACCATCAAACCAATGCTCAGCATCGTAAATGACGCGACGCCCTTGAGAACGCAGAAACTCAATCGTATCAGCAATCATCACTAAATTTTCTTCTAGAGTCGTCTTGAGTCCGGCTGTGACGTGTAAATCCCAAGACTTACCAAAAATTGTTACCCAACGAGTCCCAGCAGCCAAAATAGCTTGTAGCATGGGTTCATCAGCTGTAGAAGTGTTGGGGCGTCTAGTCGAACAAAAAGCAACAATTTCTGCTTGTTTGAGCGGATCTTCTTGCAGTTGCCAGAAAAATTGTACATCCTTGGGATTGGCACCAGGCCAACCGCCTTCAATAAAGGGAACTCCTAGTTGATCGAGTCTTTTGGCAATGCGTAACTTATCTTCTATCGAAACTGACAGCCCCTCGCGCTGAGTGCCATCCCGTAATGTCGTGTCGTAAAGCCAAAGTTGAGGTGAGGAATTTGTGGTCATAATACTGAGACCGGCGAGACAACTTTTAAGCCAATGTGCCAATATACAACAAAAAGGCAGTTTGGTAATCTAGGAATGCCCAAAGTACTAGCTCAAGGTAAAACAATTGAGTGCGAAAGCAAAGCTAATCTCCGCAAAATTCTGCTGCAAAATGGTATTGACCTCTACAACGGCGGTGCTAAAGTAATCAACTGTCGAGGGATTGGCAGTTGTGGTACTTGTGCGGTTAAGGTAGAAGGCGAAGTTTCAGCAGCGAATTGGCGTGATCAAGCGCGGCGTTCGCTTCCTCCTCATTCTCCTACAACAAACCTGCGTTTAGCTTGCCAAACTCAGGTTTTAGGTAACGTTAAAGTAACCAAGTTTGATGGATTTTGGGGACAAGGTTCTCGAATAGAGTGGACACCAGAAGGTTAAAAAGTTAAAAAGGAGCGAAACAATATGGGTAGATGGACACCCCTGATTCTGATGGCTGGAGGCCTAGCAATTCTTTTGGGTACATTGCTGGGTATCAACTTTCCCATGGGGGGACAAAACGCCAGCGTTCCCAACAATGGCAAAAAAGCCAGCGTTCTGCCAGCTAATATTAATGTTAATAGCACTGCCGGCAGCCGAAATAACGGGAATAATGGCGCAACAGAAGAAAGAACGCAAAGCAGAGGTAGTATTGCTCAAAACAATAATACCGATGATTCAACATCCCCTAACAACACAGACACTCAAACAACTGAAACTCAATCTTCTAGTGATGACAATCAAGGCAACGAACCAATTAGAGCCTTGTGGTAACGATTGCTAGTGCAAACAGGCACAAAGCTGTAATGCTCCTCAACTTTTTTATCTTGATTCTCTCGCTCTAGTGATTTCTGCCGTACTGTATTAGTCATGAGTTACGAGTTATGAGTTATCACTCATAAGTTATTAGTTATGATTTATTAGTTATGTACTAATAATTAAAGTGGCTAATGACTAATACTTCGACTTCCCTACCGGACACTCTTGCTAGCTTGCTACCGCGCAGGGGTACCCTCAGTATCAGCGGCTAATGGCTAGTGACATTGTAATTATTGGTGGCGGCGTTATTGGCTTGGCGATCGCCGTAGAATTAAAGCTGCGCGGGACAAATGTCACCGTTCTTTGTCGTGATTTCCAAGCTGCCGCTACACACGCTGCTGCCGGGATGTTAGCCCCAGATGCCGAAAACATCTCGAACGAAGCAATGTATTCCTTGTGTTGGCGATCGCGTTCTCTATATCCCGACTGGACGCGTAAACTAGAAGAATTAACCGGATTAAATACTAGCTACTGGCCTTGTGGTAGCCTCACACCCGTATATGAAGAGGCAGGGGGGCAGGGAGCAGGGAGACACGGAGATGTCTCTATAAAACTCACCGCGTCCCCCTTACGGGTTCGCCAGTTGCCTGTAGAGGGAAACCCTCCCGCAGCACTCGACTCACCGCTTCACCCCATCTCCGCGTCTTCCCCCCTCACCGCCTATTGGTTAAATAAAGAGGCAATCCATCAATATCAACCAGGATTGGGTACAGAAGTTGCAGGCGGCTGGTGGTATCCTGAAGATGCACAAGTTAATAATAAAGCTTTAGCCCATGTACTGTGGAATGCGGCTGCTTCTATTGGTGTGGAACTCAAAGCAGGTGTCACAGTAGAAGCAATTAGACAGCAGCAGGGACAGATTGTTGGCCTTCAAACCAATGTTGGAGAGATTCGCGCTGCACATTATGTTCTAGCTACAGGCGCTTGGTCAAATGAATTATTACCATTACCCGTGCATCCTAAAAAAGGACAAATGCTGAGTGTGCGGGTTCCGGAGTTTGTGCAAGAATTGCCTTTGAAGCGGATTTTATTTGGTCAGCATATTTACATCGTACCAAGGCGCGATTCATCAATTATCATTGGTGCAACTAGCGAAGATGTCGGTTTTACCCCCCATAACACCCCAGAAGGCATTCAAAAATTACTCCAAGCAGCCATTAGGCTATATCCTCAACTACAAAATTATCCACTCCAAGAATTTTGGTGGGGATTTCGCCCAGCTACCCCCGATGAATTACCCATCTTGGGTACTAGCCATTGTCAAAACTTAACCCTTGCCACTGGTCATTACCGCAATGGAATTCTACTTACACCCATCACAGCTACACTCATAGCCGATTTAATCTTAGAACAAAAATCCGACCCCCTACTCTCAGAATTCCACTATTCCCGCTTCCACACCCAGCCATCGACTCCCCCAATGTTCACCCACCCCGCTAACTTCACCAACGGAAACCATACTCATACTATTCCCCACTCCCTACTCCCCACTCCCCACTCCCCATTAATCATTGCTGGCAAAACCTTCCAATCCCGTCTATTTACAGGTACTGGTAAATATCGCAGCATTGAACAGATGCAACAAAGCGTCATCGCCAGTGGTTGCGAGATTGTCACTGTAGCAGTGCGACGAGTGCAAACTAAAGCACCTGGACACGAAGGTTTAGCGGAAGCCCTGGATTGGACGAAAATTTGGATGTTACCCAATACCGCCGGTTGTCAAACCGCAGAAGAGGCGATTCGGGTTGCCCGTTTGGGACGCGAAATGGCGAAACTGTTAGGACAAGAGGATAATAATTTTGTCAAGTTAGAAGTAATACCTGACCCTAAGTATTTACTCCCTGATCCGATTGGCACACTGCAAGCAGCAGAACAACTAGTTAAAGAAGGCTTCGCGGTATTACCTTATATCAACGCCGACCCCATGTTAGCCAAGCGCTTAGAAGATGTAGGCTGTGCTACAGTCATGCCCTTAGCATCGCCAATAGGTTCTGGACAAGGGCTAAAGACCACCGCCAATATTCAAATTATCATTGAGAATGCAAGCGTACCAGTGGTTGTAGATGCTGGTATTGGCTCACCTTCAGAAGCTGCTCAAGCCATGGAATTGGGTGCAGATGCCTTGTTGATTAATAGTGCGATCGCTCTTGCAAAAAATCCCGCAGCCATGGCCCATGCCATGAACCTCGCAACAGTGGCCGGCCGTCTAGCATACTTCGCCGGTAGAATGCCCATCAAAGACTACGCCAGTGCTAGCTCACCCCTAACTGGCAAAATTACAAGTTAGGGAATGGGGAACTCGGGGCCCCCACGTTAGCGAAGCCCAGTGGGGATTAGGGGTAATGGGGAGCAGAATCGCAAAGACGTAATTTAAATGACTATTAGCTTTAAGAGCGGTGTGACAAATGACAAGTGTAACGATTTGTCTAACACATCAAGAGTGTATATGATGTTTATGTAACATTAAATCAATATTAAGATAAAGGAATTCACATGCCCTACACAAGCGAAGAAGGCGGTCGTCTGAACAACTTTGCTCAAGAACCGAAGATTTATCGAGCAGAACCTCCCACTGAAGGGCAAAAACGCAATTACATTATCTTAGGAATCGCTGCTACAGTTTTGGTTGTTAGCTTAATTTTTGTCGCCTTCTCGGTTTCTAATGTCAGTTAAGCACAACAAATCTTAATAAAATTTAATTACTTTATTGTTTCAGGTTCCAATATTCACAGGAACCTGGTTTTTTATTTTTGTTAAAATTGGATTAGATATATTAAGTATAATTATATACTTTCATATTTGAAATTTGATGCAAAACTGAGATAAATAGTATTTTTTAACATTAATACCAGATTTTTAGCCTATTTGGATGCGCCCCAAAAGGGGATGTATAATTTGTTTTGGCTCTTTAGCCGCCATGAGCGTGAATGACACTGCACACAGCGATAATTTTGCATGGAATCGGCAAGTATACCACCGCCTAAAACTTGCACTTAGTCTAGGCTTACGGCGGCAACTGTTTCTAGCAGTGTGTGATGATTTACACTTGAGAAATAAAGTTGCGGCTCGTTTGCACTCTACATTGGCGTATCCGGTTGGACAGGTGCTGTATCAGTCATCCGATGCACCAGATATTAGCACTCCAGCCTATCCGCGATTAGTGACATTGCGGCTGAATTTAAATGACCCAAATCTCATAGTTCAGATCAATCAATGGTTAACTAATTATCCACCGCCAATTGTGGGAGCATCAAAAGATACTCCAGGTAGACCTCTGCCAATACCAGCATTTCAAATTGTAGGCGTAGAGCAGCTAACCAAGCAACCGGTTGCTACACAGCGTTTATTTTTGCACTATCTCCGCTTAAGCGAGCAATATTTTTTTACCCCAGAATCTAGCCAATTTCTAGAATCTAGCTTGTTGTTATGGGTACCACGTCCTTGGTTGTATGCTGTGCAACAATCAGCGCCTCAGTTTTGGAATTGCCGCACTGGTATATTTGTGTTTGCTGGAGAACCTACACCAACAACGCACAATTCTAGCTATCCAGAACGTTTTTCTAGTTCAAGAGGTTTAGATGCAAGCAACCTTGAACAATCGATTTTAGAAGAGTCTGTTATTGAATCGGAATCTACACCAGTTAATGAACTCAAGTTTGAGGACGATGGCGATTTTTTAGCAAATCATGTAAGTAAAACTCAACAAAATTCGCCGTCAATCATAGATTTATTGAAGACTGAGACGCAACAGCAACAATCAGAAACAAGATTTTTGAGCAATAGTAACAACCAGCAGTTACTATCTTCTTTGTCTCACATTAGCAGTGAATTAGCAGAACTAATAATAGCAGCCAGCAACACAAAATTTGCTCAAGGTATAGAAGATGACTCGCAAATGCAGCAAATTTTGTTGGAGATTGAAGAATTACACTCACAACAAGCTTCAGAGAAAGTGCTGGCAGAAGCTTATTATCGCTTAGGTAATTTATACCGTCTTCGCATTGAGCAAGGACAGTCAACTATAGAAAACCTCATGGTGGCGATCATCGCCTATCAGGAGTCAATTAGCTATGATGAGGATTCGCCGCAACTCTCAGATATTTTAAACGACTTGGGTACACTTTACTGGATGCTGTACCGCACACCACCAAATTCTGAGGAAGGAAAATCTTACATAGAGCAGGCAATAGAATTTTATCAGTTGGCATTAAAGCTAATTTCGCCAAAGGAAAACCCAGAAACTTACGCACGCGTGCAAAATAATTTGGGGACAGCTTATGGTGATTTGGCTCGTTTTTCTAATCCAGCAGAGAACTGGCAGCAAGCAATCATCGCCTATGGTGAAGCACTGCGCTGCCGTACAGTTGAGACAGATCCTTTAAAGTATGCTGCTTGTCAGAACAATTTAGGTACTGCTTACTGGCATTTAGGGCAATATAAACAACCAGTCGCACATTTAAAAAAAGCGATCGCAGCTTATAACCTGGCACTTTTACACTATAGTCCCGATCAGGAACCGCTCAAGTATGGCATGATTCAAAATAACATCGGTACTGCCTGCTGGAATTTGGCACAATACGAACAACCAGTAGAAAATTTACAATTAGCGATCGATGTTTATCGCGAAGCACTCAAGTATCGCACTGCTGCTGATGTGCCTGCTGCTTGTGCCGCTACCCACAATAATTTAGGCACTGCTTACTGGCACATCGCTAATTTATCTCAAATCACTAAAGAGACACGACAGAAGTTTCTGCAACTATGCATCAATGCTTACGAAGAAGCGATCGCATTAGCTAAATCAATTAAAGGTATGTCTTTAAGCTTTGATTTACTTGCTACTTATAATAATCTGGGATTAGCTCATTATCAACTAGTAATCGATCCATCTTTTAATGGTAATAAACCAACTATTTCTCAACATTTAGAAGCAGCATTAAACAATCATTTACAAGCGTTGAATGCATTGAGTAAACAAACGGAAGCTTATCAGAAAACCTTTGCTTACGTAGTGAAAACAATTCGGGCTTTTCACAATGAGTTAGGTATTCAAGGACAAAATCTAGCTTTATCTAAAGTTCCTAGTCAGTTGTTGCCAGAAATTCTACCAAAGTTGTAGGTTATCTTACCGAACAAAAGAACAGGGAACAGTTTTTTCTATTGTCTTAATTGAACAAAGTTAGATTTACACAACTATCCCAGCCATAAAAATTTGCTTGGCAGTTAAATTTAATTCTGGAAATGCTAGAGATTGAATGCGATCGCCATCCTGAAATCTGCTAACTTGGTACTCATCTTCTACTAAATTATAAATAGAGATAGTAGGCTGTTTAGGATTACCAATAAACTTACGAGCGCCGAAAGCCAGATAATCTACAATCCAATATTCAGGAATCCCAATTCCCTCGTACTCACCATATTTTTTGTAGTAATCATCACGCCAGTTAGTGAGGCAGTGCGTTGCGGGGGTTCCCCCCGTTGTAGCAACTGCCGTACTAACAACTTCAATAACTAATGGAATTGACGCTCCCTGAGTCACAGTTGATTTCTTTTTCCAAAGGGGTTCATGTATTAAATTAGAGCGATTTAATAATAGAACATCTGGTGAATAACCTGATTCATTTTCTGGTGGTTTCACCAATGCAGTTTTAGGTATCAAATAAGGTAGTCTCAGACGCACATATTCTAAAGTGAGTTGTTCAGCTAAAAATCCAATAATATCTTCATGGTCGCCTGTAGGTTGTGGCATCTCAACAATCACTCCATCATGAAGCTCATAACGTTTTCCATCGGGCTTCCATTCTACGAATTCTGCAAATGTTACTGGTTGAGATAAAGGTTGCAACATAATATTCTTATCTACTTCATGCCAGTATTTTATTGTGTTGTTTCACGCTTGATTCTTTCTAGCTTGACGCAGTTTCTCTCGCAATCGCTCAACTACAATTCTATTTTAAAAATGGGCAGTAGGGAGTAGAGAGTCTCACGGTAGCCAACGAGGGCGAAAACCAACTAAAGGTAATTGTGCTGGTTGAATATCTTCAGTGTCGGCATCAGCCACAGGAGACAATAACATTAACCATAAACTACTAGTGGCGATCGCTTCGCCATCATCATTTTTCACAATGTTTGCAGGTGACGAAGCAGTGGTTTCTTGTAATACTACTTGGTCGAATAATAAGCCCAAACCATCGGGAGATAAGTTCATTTGCACATTTCGCTGATCTGGTGGTAGGACTAGCAATGGTTTCTGTTGTCCAGTTTTGAGATTGATTGCTACGACATAAGGCTGTTCTATATATTGCTCTTTCGATACTAGCTGTGTCAGTAAGCAGTAGAGGGTGGGCGAAGCTGTATCAAATTGACAACTGATAATTGTGCCTGTGGTTTTTAAGAGTGGTTTCTGTATGCCTTGGTTTGTCACCAAAAACAAATCTCGCGTATAATCTGTATTAAATTTTACCATCGCTGCTTGAGAGCCATCTTTGGAGAATGCTTGCACTAAACCAAACTGCGGCAAGAAATCTAGAGGTTTAGTAGCATCACCTTGTAAGGGTAGAATTGCTGCCCCCTGTCCTTGGGCAACTGCCACGGCTTTGCTATCCGGTGTGATCGTAAAGTCTCCTCCCGGTTGGCTTTGCAAGCGTTTAGGGGTAGGTTGTTCTTGGGAAGCGTCGCTGTTGGCTGGCAGAAACCACAGCCCAAAGTCATTGGGATTAGCTTTATTTCCCCGTTGAACTACAATGGTTTGTCCATCGGGCGATAAATCAAATTTGAGAATTTGATAGTCTTTGTTATCTAAAATCAAGTCAACTTTGCTGGCTGATTCTGCTGGCTTTCCAGATTTTCCAGAAATACCTGTTGTGACTGTGTAAAGTTGAGCCGAAAGTATGTCTTGATTTTTGGTGGTGCGGGCAGAAAATAAGATTTTTTCCCCATTGGGATATGGCTCAAAGTCCATAACAATCAAGTCTTTGGGGGTAAGTACCTTTTTTTGCTCTTGAGTGAGGTTGTAGAGAACTAACTGTCCTTGGTTTTGTTGATCAGCACCTACGTAAAGGATGACGCGATCGCGCGTCCGAAAATTACCCGTAAAGGGCTGCATTATCCTTTTTTTGCCTTCTTGTTCAGCAAACTTATCTTTGGCTCCCTGCAATTTCAGTTGATAATTCGTGCCATAAGGTGCTGGTGTCCGCAGTGTATACACCATCCGTCGCCCTGCCCAACTCACTTTCCCCGCTAGTGGTGGATCTATTGCTTCCTTCAGACTATCTTCTACGCTTTTTTTGTCCATTGGACGGCTAAAGGTGAGGGTAAAAGAGAGATCCTCCGCACCGATTTGTTGATTCTGCCAACTAAAATCGCGGACACGAGCCGTCACCACATCACCTTGTAAGATGATGATTCCAATCAGCAGACTCAGTAATAACATGAGTGCGATCGCTATCCGATCTAGTGGTTGGATAAAAGCTTTAGATTTGGTCATTGGTCATTTACAAAGGACAAAAAACTAATAACTATAAGGATTCTTCGGTTGGGGAATCTTTTTAATGGAGGCAGCAGCAATGGTAAGTTTGCGTTCACCTGCTACAGTGTCCGTCATCATTTTTCCTTCTATTTCTAGCCAGCTATCAGGGGGGTATTGATCCCGATTCCCTTCTATTTTTACGGGTAATCCTATGGGATAAGCGTCTGCTGCACAGCAAGTAAGGACGAATCGCGCCAAGAATAAATGTTCTTTGCCTATATTTGGTGGATGGATGACAAATCCTTGAACCTTGACTTTTTGCCCTGTATATGTATCTGGTTCTGGATAAACATTCACGGTACGTACCCAATCTACAAGCGATCGCTCTTCTGGGCGAATAGTAGCCCGAAATGCTTGGGGTTTGACGCGTGTTGTTCCCAATAAATCAGTTACATCTCGCTGGAGTGCCTTATCACTGGCAAAAACTTGAGGTGTGATGATGAAACCCAAAATCGCTGTTGCCAATAGCAAACCACTACCCCAACCAGGAGGAAATAAGGTAAAGTGCTGCACATTTGGCGTCAAATCACGACGCCGCCGCAGCCAAAGGTCTTGCGCCTTTAAAATTCCAATCACAATCAAACTGAAGCCACCCAGTATTGCTAACCAAAAGTAATTTGGGTGAATTAACAAATTCAGCTTGCCAGTTAACCAGTATTTCACCATCAAAATACCCAAAGCTGTAATTGCGAAGACATCCAGCCAGGGAAGTAAGCGATTTGGGATTTGAGATTTGGGTTTTGGATTAGTCATTTTGTTAATCAAGAGTCATTAAATAATTCGTAATTCGTAATTCGTAATTCGTAATGACGCGACGCTCCTATGTCGCTCTAAGCGAAGCTATGCCGTAGGCTTTACGCTAACGCTATCGAGGACTCGCTACCGCTGCGAAGCGCGTAATTCGTAGGATAAATGACAAAGGACAAATTTTTAAATGACATGCAAATTAACAAAAAGTGTGAACAAAAACGTTAATTGTGCTGCTAAAACAAATAAGTAAAATATCGCCTTTGGCTTGAATATTGATAACATCAAACCAATACCTTTGATGTCTACCATTGGCCCGAAGACTAGAAATGCCAGTAGTGAACCACTGCTAAAAGTTGAGGCAAAAGATAGAGCAAAGAATGAATCGACTGTAGAACAAATTGACACCACTGCTGCTAGTACTAGCATGGCAATAATTGAACTGATGGGGCCAGCACCTAAGCTAAGTATCCATTCACGAGGAGCTAGTACTTGAATAGCAGCTGCGATCGCACTGCCAATAACCATCACTGCTCCCAATTCTCGTAATTCCTGAATAGTATTATCCAACAATAGATGCAGTTTATCCGGGAGGGGTTTACTAAAACTAGTGGATGGATTTGTTTGCATTAAATCGCTATCTACTCGGATTGGTGTGCCTGCTTTTCCTCCTAGAATATAAGTCCCAGATTGTAACAAATTGGGTGTTGCTGCTTGCTGTTGTATTTCATAACCTCCCTGGCGGTGTTTAGAAGATGTTTTCGAGGGGGAACTGTATTTCAAATAACGACTAATAGCAGGTTGAACGATAGGATGTAAGTCCTTTTGAAAACTGAAAACAAAACCTACAATTGTAGCGATTAATAAGGAAAACACGACTCGTAAGACTACTATTTCTGGTTGATCTCGAAATGCAGTCCAAGTTGACCAAATTACAATCGGGTTAATTGTCGGTGCTGCTAGCAAAAAACCAATTGCTACTGGTGTGGGTACTCCCTGCATCAGCAATCGCCGCGCCACTGGCACATTGCCACACTCACACACCGGAAACAAAAAGCCAATTAAGCTGCCAAATAAAGCACCTAGCAGTGGATTTTTGGGCATTTTTTCCACTAATTTGCGTTCATCAACAAAAAATAGCAGCAAACTAGAGAGTAAAACCCCAAGCAGCAAAAAAGGTATCGCCTCGACTAGCAGACTGAGAAATATTGTAAAACCATTGTTCAGTTGATTCATGGGTGTCGCAGTCAAAAGCGGTTTGGAGTTTTAGGGTTCTGCCTAGTCATTCTATCTAAACGGGGATCAAAAGCAGATTAGCAAAATTAAATATCTTTTAGACAATTATTTGGTCTTATAGTACCGCTGAAGCACCACCAACCTTGACCTCATCCTGGATAGTGATTTTTACGTGAGTTTATTTACTGAGGATGACTAGTCATAAGATAGTCTGACTTCCGAAATGGTTCCGATTCCATAGAGCAAGTAGCTAGCTAGATGATGCTGAATTATCTATGTTTATACTTACAGTAATTCTTTTGGCAGGATGCTAACTCAGTCAGATTTTCATCAATGATTTACAGTTATTCAACATTTGGCGATCGCCTTTGATTGTCCCCATACTGTGGTTTTAGTATTTTGAGCATTTAAATCTGAGCTTTGGTGATTTTCTACTACAAAAATTTTAAAACTGCAAGACCAAAGTCTAACAGCTATGACGACTTATGATTCATTTTTCTATAAAAAATCTCTCTAGAGATAGAAGCCTACTTAGTTGATGCCGATTTATAGCAGCGTGTCTATCCTTAAATGTTGCAAAAAAATTGTAGGTTGAATTGAGCGGAGCAAAACCCAACATGTATCTAGGTGTTGATTTACGCTGCGGAAAGCCGCCCTTCAGGCGTCTACGTTCCTCAATCTAACCTGCGGCTATTACACCATTTTAACCTTGACGCGCTACTAGATTAAATTTATATTTCTTCACACAGATGGAATTATCGTCAACTTATGCTGTTGGCAGATTTTACAGCAGTACTTAAGTAGTAATGGAGTATAAATTGTATAATTTTATGAAGATTTTTATACGTAAGACATTTATAAAACTGTTTTTGAAACAAAATTAACAATCACGTTTAATTAGCATCAAACCCTTACTGACTAGAAGTTTAAAGCAATTAAGAGCTTGATTTTTTAGAAAGTATCGCTAAAATGTTAGCTGATTGATTGCCTGTCTCTATAAAAACCAGGGTGTCTAGTGCCAGAAGAATTAACTTGCCAAATCTCACCGCCATTTGTGTCTGTAGGTAGCGATCGCGATCTTGTTCTAGAATCAACTCTCCAAGAACTTTCCATGTACAACTTCCAGGTAGAAATTAGCTGTACTGGTGCAGAAGTGGCTAATTTTTTTGATAAATACCCCTTGTTACCTGGAGTAATTTTGCTAGAACAGGGGAAGTTTTTTGGCATGATTTCACGGCGGCGACTGCTAGAGTTTTTGATTCGTCCTCATGGAGAAAAGTTGTTTCATCAAGAGTCGTTGGAAGTTCTCTACAGTTATGGGCGAACAACAATATTACTGCTTCCTGATACAACATCGATTTTAACTGCGATGCAACTGAGTTTAAAGCGATCGCCAGAAATTTTAGCAGAACCAATAGTAGTACAAACAGCATCTGGTTACAGCTTACTAGATGTCCAAGAATTAAATATTACTGCTTGGCAAATTCGAGGTATCGAAAATCTGATCCGCTATGAACATAGCCAAGCTCAAATGATTCAAAATGATAAAATGGCGAGTCTAGGGCGTTTGGTAGATGGGGTAGCACACGAAATTTTAGACCCTGTAGGTTTTATTTGGGGTAACATCACTTATGTCTCAAGCTACACTCAAGACTTGCTCAAACTCATAGCAGGTTACGAAAAACAATTACCATCACCTGCTCTAGAAATTATTGATCTTAAAGAAGAAATAGAGTTTGATTTTTTAGAACAAGATTTATCACAAGCACTTGCTAGTATCCGCACTGGAGCCGAAAGATTAAAAAAACTTGTTACTAGCTTACAAAATTTCTGTCATATTGATGAAATTTATCCCAAACCACTAGATTTACATGCTTGCATAGATAGTATTGTTTTATTAATTAATAGCCGTCTACAAGGAGAAATTGAAATCGTTAAATGCTATGGTCATTTACCTCCAGTGTATGGCTTTGTGGGACAATTGAACCAAATATTAATGAACATATTAAGCGAAGCAGTGGATAATCTACTAAATGAAGGAGTCCGACAAAAGTTACATTTAGAAGTTAAAAACACCACTAACAAACCCAAAATAGAAATTACTACAGAGGTAATTTCCCAAAAAGCATGTAATCTAGATGCAGCACCAGATTCTCGTTGGGTAGCGATTCGCATTACTGATAATGGCCCTGGCATCTCTCCAGAATTGCAACAGCAAATTATCGAGTCTCTCTCTATAGAAAAAAGCGCCAGTAAACAAACTAGCCTAACAGCAAGCTATCGAATTATTATGGCAAGACATGGAGGTAAAATAAACTTCCGTTCTCACCTGGGTTCAGGCACAGAATTTGAAATTTTATTACCCTTAGTTTAACAGTCAAGCGTGGCACCGAATTTAAGAGGATGTTTTAAATAATTTGTAATTTGTAATTCGTAATTCGTAATTCGTAATTCGTAATTAAGTTTTGTAATGGGGATTTGACCCCAACACAAAACTTGTCGGTTATAGAACCGGGGGACTTAAACCCACGGAACTGGTTAAAAGTTTTGGGCGAATAGAATTCGCTAATACACAAAGCTTAGTTCAACTCCGTGGACTAACCAAAAGTTATATCTTTCAAACCCACGGAGGTGGGTTTTGTCTGTGTAGCCAAGCCAGTGCGTTGGGCGGCTTTGCCGACTTGAAGCAACTGGCGCGCGATTTCTAATCGCCGGGATACAAGAAAATTAACTTTTCAAACATCCTCTAAAACGTCGTTTGTAACAACTTCTCACCACGTTGATAAATTTCACGGGCATAATCAGTCCAAGCACCTTGTCCCCAATAACGAAAACAACTTGTTTGCAGCAAAAGGTTATGCAATAAAACATCACGATAGCGAGGTTCTCTTGTAACCGATTCTGCTAAGTTATTTTGTAGTAACGAATCAACCTTTTGATGAAATAAACTACTCAGTTGATTCATGGGAGACAGCACATTTTCATATCCTTTGATCCAACTAATGCTATTTGTCCACGAAGCGCCATCCATGTGAAAATTTGGATTGTTTTGCTTTAATTCTTGAATAACATGCTCTACAGTTTCAGATTGATGATTATCTAATGAAACTCGTTGCCAAATATGATGTTGTCCGACTGGCTGGCAAGTTGGATAGTCTTCAGGTTTGCAGCCAGCAGCCTCAATTAATTCTAAATATTCTGTACCGCACATCCCCACAACACCTGTTTTTCCTCCGCCATGATGCGCCATTTCCCACCAAGCTTGTTTAAAAGCGTTCGGAAATTCATTCATCATAACACCGCCATTTTCGCCATCGCCAATTTGTGAGACGATAGGTGGTATTAACGTATTTCCCACTTGTTGTTTAGATAAGGTTTTGGCTTCATAATAAGGCTGCATTTGACCGACTAATTTAGTATCTGAACCCTGAGTTTTAATTAAGGCAGTAATACTAATTGTTTCCCCTTGAGAATTGCGAGCAATCAGGCGATGTGGTAGATGTTTATAGCTGAGAGATTGACCGCTGAGTGTTTCAACTGAATGTTCTTGAACCAGTAGCCAGCGATATCCACATTCTTTGAGCGCTTTCACAAATTCAAAGAAGGTATCAGGGTGATTTGGTAGGTGCATTTCTGGCGGTGAAAACCCTTTGACTCGCGCTAATGCTTCCCAACCAAAAAGCGCAGCGAAGTGATGTTGCCATGCAATGATATGTAACTTAATATCTGGGATGGGAGTCGAAGGAACAACAGCATGGCTCCACATTGTACCCAGCCATTCTACATAAGGTTGATAGGCCCGATCGCAAGTAATACGTTTGAGGTTGTCAAGAATATCATTGCGTCCCATTTGCCTGAGTCCCCACAAAAGATTACCAGAGTAATCCAACATTACACGTGGGTTGCAGCCTTGAGAGACAAGTTCAACAATGAAATCACCCATGCGGCTGTAACAATTAGCGAAAGGCCCTGCATTGTAATTATCTCCCTCATGGGGATGCTCAAACATGTATTGTAAATTGCTGATGAGTGAACCACCATATCCAGCGGGTATTGTCGGCTGGTGCATATGCAAAGCGATCGCAAACACAGCATTAACATCTTCTAACTTAATATTCGTTGTTGGTAAAAAAACAGGTTCACGATGATTCACTACCGAAAGTACTTCTGTTTCCCAACCAGAAATATTTGGCAAGCCATCGATGATTTCGGGCAAAGTTGTGAGCGTGGTAGGGGAAGAAAGCATCTCTAGTTGCTCCGAAATTTAATATTTACTTGAAACAGGCGCGGCAGGATTCGAACCTGCGACCATCCGCTTAGAAGGCGGATGCTCTATCCAACTGAGCTACGCGCCCACAGCAAAATGTTGGCTCTTAAATGAGTCATCTCTACAATTATACCGTTCTCTCTACTAAGAAGCAATCGAAAATTGCAGATTGCCACTGACAAGGCTAAGATCCAAGTCGCTAGTGAAAGAAAGCTGGAGGTAGGACTACCCTTGTTAAGTAGCATTGTCGCTTGTAAGGATTCTTTGAAGAACAGGGTAAAGTATTGGAAATTACTTATATCAAGTCTTTTGCTGTATGTATTAATTACGAATTACACTAGCGTCAGCAGTAACAGTAGTGATTGCAAACAACGAGCATCATTACGAATTGCAAATTATGAATTACGAACTTGTACTGAGCGAAGTCGAAGTATTACGAATTATGAATTACGAACTTGTACTGAGCGAAGTCGAAGTATTACGAATTACGAATTACGAATTAGCCTGAGGAGTTATTTGCTAGTGCCATGTTTATTCTCAAACGGCAGGATGTTGAAATATCAAGCATTCAGCACCCAAAAAGGGATCAGCAAGTGCCGATCCTCAATTATCAGGGGCAGACTTTTCGTTTGATTAGTGTGTTTAAAGCTAGTCAAGAGGAAGAAGCTAGAGCTTTATGGCGGGAGTTGACTGATAATCGAGGTAAAGCCTGTGTGTTGCTGGAAGAACCAGAACGTTTTAGCGTTTGGGGTAAAATTCGTTTAGAGCAGTTAGATGGTGATACAGGCAGCCATAATAAAACGGGGATTTTGATCCAAGCGAGTATTTTGTTGCTACAAGCTGTTTACTTCGACGTTGAAGAACTTTTAGGCAATCGGCAAGCAGTATTATTCGAGAAAGATATTGCCGAAGCATTACGACAGAAGCAACTGCCTCAAATATCTACCCCAGAAACAGTTCATTATTTAGTATCTACTGATCCTTTGCAAGCAGCCAAACTGCCTGCCTGGCAAGAAAATCATGTGATTAGCCTCTTGCAAGAACTGCATCGACTCGGAAAGGCTCATTTTGGTAACGCCAATTTTGCCCGTCAGGTGATTTATCGCTTAGAAGACATGCCAGAAGGTGAGCGATCGTTGTTTATCAGTTGGCTAAATCAATCTCCACTGAGTAAACTGTGGCAGTAACAATCGTGTATTGCTCAAAAGCCCCACTGTCTAGTTACACACTGCCAGAGTGTATTTACATAATCAAGTAATTTATGAATAAATCTTACAACAATTCATTTCCTGCCAAATCCATTTTCACAACTAGTAATATCGTCTTAGCTAATATTGGCTGGGCCGTGCTGACACTGTTATACTTTTTGTTGTTTAGTGCCAAAGTTCCTTTAGCAGATGGTACAGAAAGCCGGGCCGAGTGGTATGTGATCGGGACAAATATTTTTGAAGCCTTAGCTTATCTGAGTGCTTGTGTCTTATGCTTGAGGAACTGGCTTAGTCCACAAATTGTCAGCGGTCGAAATGTGTGGCTCTCTATTGGCTTAGGTATGCTTTCCTATTTCGTAGGGGGAATCATTTTCGGCTATACCGAAATCGTTTTAAAAGAAGAACCCGATGTGTCTGTAAGCGATATATTTTTTGTATTGAATTATCTATTTCTGGGTGCAGGCATGATTTTAGCTGTGACCTCCAGACGCATCAATCTGGAAAAATGGCAATGGCTAATCGTGCTGGCAATTGGCATGTTTGGTAGTTTGTTAGCATGGTGGATTTCCATGCAGCAGGCAACATCTACAGAACTGCTAGTTGCTAGTTTGAATTGGTTTTATGTGGTTTGTGATGTACTTTTGTTAATTATTGCCACCACTCTGCTGCTAGCCTTTTGGGGAGGACGGGTTTCCCAGTCTTGGCGAATGATTGCAGCGGCAGCATTTTCGCTCTACATTGCAGATATGTGGTTCAAATTTGCTCAGGGACCTAACTACCAAAGTGGGGAGATATTAGAAGTGTTTTGGGTATTTAGTGGAGTGTTATTCGGCATGGGCGCTGTTTTAGAATATGACGCATCATTAAGGCGATCGCGGCGTACCAGTTCCAGAAAAAGAGCTTAGCACAGATTTTTGGTATCTACCGTGAGAAAACTAACAGATTCTGACAAGCAAGAAATTCTTAAGTTATATCGAGAGACTGCTGAAACAACCTCAACTTTAGCAGAACGTTACGATGTGAGTAACTCAACAATTAGTCGCTTGCTTAAAAGTACCTTGCCAGAAGATGAGTACGAGTATCTCGTTTCCCTCAAGCGGGCTGCAAGAACTCCTGAAGGCAGGGCACAAGTAAACTATGAACAGTTACCTCTGTTGAGTCAACCGCAACCCGAAGTAGAACAGCCCAGCAGCGACAGCCACCGCGCAGAGTTACCGAAGGTTGAACCACAACCGTCTGTAGTTGCAGCAGAACCTGAATCTGAAGAAGAGACCACAGAAGAAATTTCCGCCATTAGAAGGGTGCGACGGCGTTCCTCAGCTACGGAAAAACCGAAGCTACGAGTAGCCGAACCAGCCGAAACCAAAGAACCTAAGCAAAGGCTGCCGGAAATAGCCAGCATTCCCAGCCCCATGCTAGCGAATGAACGTCCAGAAGCGACCGTCATCGCTAACATGCTGGGTGAAGACTTGCTAGATGAAGCAGAGGATTTAGACGATTTAGAGGATGAAGATTTAGATGATGAAGACTATGAGGATGAGGAATATGAGGATGAGGACTTTGAAGACCACCAACCTTTAGTCACAAGACGCAGACCAGGAGAAGCACCAGTTCAAGTTTTACCATTGTCGGCAGCCCATTTACCAAAAACTTGCTATTTGGTGATAGACAGGGCTTCAGAATTAATCACTCGACCACTCAAAGACTTTGGTGATTTAGGACAAATTCCCGTCATCGAAACTCAGCAGAGAACTCTACCAGTTTTTGATAACCATCGAGTAGCAAAGCGTTTCTCTACCAAACGCGATCGCGTCATCAAAGTCCCCGATAGTAAAATGTTGCATAAGGCTCGTACTCATTTGCAAGCCAAAGGCATCACAAGACTATTAATTGATGGTCAGGTTTATTCCTTGTCTTCTTCGCTTTAATGGGGAGTGGGGAGTAGGGAGTGGAGAGTGGGGAATTAAGAGGACGCAGTGACGCGGGGAATGTAAATGAAAGTTTCTCCGCGTCTCCGCGTCTCCGTGTCTCCGTGTCTCCGCGTCTCCGATGTTCATCGCCACTCACCTAGCAGGGTAAAAGCTGACCAAGAATAGGGGTTACGCCATTGTTCTTGTGACCACATTTTGAGTTGTGCGGCTCGCAGGGCAGCAGCAGGAGTCTTCCCTTGCTGCAACATTTGGCTGTAAAATTGGCTCATCAAGAGCGATGTCGCCTCATCATCAACATTCCATAAAGACACCACCACCCGCGCTGCACCAGCATACATTAATCCCCTTGTCAATCCTACTAGTCCTTCTCCTTTCACTTCCTTACCTAGCCCGGTTTCACAAGCACTCAGCACCACCAATTCCGCTGGGAAGTTGAGGTTAAAGATATCAGCAAGTCGCAAAAAGCCTCTTTGGGACTTACCTTGTTTATTTATCAACGAAAGAACAATTCCTGATAACTCCGGTTCAGTGCTATCTAGGAAACCGTGGGTAGCAAAATGCAGCATCTTATATTGACTTAGTTGCTTATTGGTAGCCCAGTTGTAGTTAGCGTCAAAACCAAACGCTTGAATGTTCTCTGAGGGTGAGACAAGTTTGAGAATCTCTTTAGCCTCTTTTTCTGTACCTTCGAGTCTTTGAATATCGCTGCGGTTGATGTTTCTGGTAGACCGCTTCAGGGTAGAGTTTTCTAGTTGCAGGTCAATGTTATTGTTACCAGCATTCGAGGGTTTGCCAGTGACCCGCTCATCGTTAGCGTTAAACACTGGGTCTGCAAGGATGGCGAGGGTTTTGGGTGCTTTTGTGCGTCCTTTGGTTTGTTTGCGGAGAATGGCAATGGTGGAGGCGGATGGTAGAGAGATAATTTCATGGTTGACTACCAATGGTTGATAATCTGAACCATCTGCCGATTTGGTTGATGTAGTTAAGGCTGCAAAGGGAATGTATTGTAAAGCTTCATCACCAACAATTACGAGGCGTTTTTGCCCCAACTTATCAGCAACAGGCGCAAGAATTAATTGACTGAGTTCGTTAGCAGCTTTCGCTGTGTCTTCTGGGGAAACTCCCTGGTATCCAACATTTCTTAGGTAATTGTTGTATAAATTCTTGGCTGCTTTGTCTATCTTTTCGCGTCCTGGCAGTTCATAGCTATTGAGTGAGTTGGGTGTGACTGCCCAAAGATAGCTACGTTCTTCACCTAAAGAATATTGCAATAGCAGTGTGTCTTTGTCTAGTTGTTGCTGAATTTCTTTGAGAGTCAGAGGTTTGGGATATATCAAATCAGCATATTCAGGGTTATTGGCACGGATTTTTAGCTGAAGTTCTCGCTGTTGTTTGAGTAAGTCTTGGATTTTTTGTTTGGTGTTGGTTAAAACTTGTTCTGGGGTTTCTTTTTTAGATGATAGTTCTGATAATAATTTTTCTTGAGCATCGATTTGCGATCGCAAACTAGTTTCTTCTGCTAAAAGTTTTGGGTCAATGCCTTTTTTGATGTCTATATCTGCTTCGGTTAGTAGTTCAATTAAACCACGGGCGCGGGAGCGATCGCTTGCTTGCAGTGCAATTGCATCGTATCCTTTGGCTGGGTCTTTTTTGTGCAACTGCATCAGCAAGTCGATGTAGAATTTGTAAACGTCTTGCTTTGATGCAAAGTAAGAAGCGCGTAGTTCTTGACTATCAACTTTGGTACGTAAATCTTCAATAATTTTAATAGCAGCTTCAACTTGAGTCAGGGCTTGTTTGAGGTTGCCTTGGTTGCGTTCTGTAAAAGCAATACTGTAAAGGGTGGTGGCTTCCCCTGCCTTGTCCCCGACTGCACGCAGTATTGGTAAAGCTTGGTTTAAGTATGAAAGAGCTTGTTGCTTTTCTCCTAATGAGGAGTAGACTAAGCCAATATTGTTGAGGGTGCCGGCTTCCCTTGCCTTGTCCACGACTGCACGGAGTATTGTTAAAGCTTGGTTGTAGTATGAAAGAGCTTGTTGCTTTTCTCCTAATGAGGAGTAGACTAAGCCAATATTATTGAGGGTGGTGGCTTCCCCTGCTTTGTCCCCGACTGCACGGAGTATTGGTAAAGCTTGGTTGTAGTATGAAAGAGCTTGTTGCTTTTCTCCTAAATCATCGTAGACTAAGCCAAGATTGCTGAGTATGGTGGCTTCCCCTGCTTTGTTCCCGACTGCACGGAGTATTGGTAAAGCTTGGTTGTAGTATGAAAGAGCTTGTTGCTTTTCTCCTAATGAGTAGTAGACACTGCCAATACCAACGAGGGTGGTGGCTTCCCCTACTTTGTCCCCAACTGCACGGGTTATGGGTAAAGCTTGGTTGTAGTATGAAAGAGCTTGTTGCTTTTCTCCTAAATCATCGTAGACTAAGCCAAGATTGCTGAGTATGGTGGCTTCCCCTGCTTTGTTCCCGACTGCACGGAGTATTGGTAAAGCTTGGTTGTAGTATGAAAGAGCTTGTTGCTTTTCTCCTAATGAGGAGTAGATAAAGCCAATATTGTTGAAGATGGTGGCTTCCCCTGCTTTGTTCCCGACTGCACGGAATATTGGTAAAGCTTGGTTGTAGTATGAAAGAGCTTGTTGCTTTTCTCCTAATGAGGAGTAGACACTGCCAATACTGTTGAGGGTGGTAGCTTCCCCTCCCTTGTCCCCGACTGCACGGGTTATGGGTAAAGCTTGGTTGAAGTATTTGAGCGCTTCTTGTTTTTCTCCTAAATCAGAGTAGACTAAGCCAATACTGGTGAGGGTGGTGGCTTCCCCTCCCTTGTGCCCGACTGCACGGAGTATTGTTAAAGCTTGGTTGTAGTATGAAAGAGCTTGTTGCTTTTCTCCTGATGAGTCGTAGACTTTGCCCATACCAAGAAGTGTGATTGCTTCCCCTGCTTTATCGTCCACTTGTCGCCAAAGCTTGAGTGCTTCTTGCAATTTCTCAATTGCTTGTCGCAGTGATTCTGCTGTTCCTTGTTGATAAAGTTTCAGCCCTTCTTGCGTAAGTCGTTCCGCAGCAGCGCGAGTGGCATTTTGTTGAGTGGTTTCTGGTTGTTGTGCAATCTGCAACCCTCGGTTTCTCGGTGTCGCCCCCACAGCATCAGCAAGCATTACCGCACTTAGCAATAAAGTTAAACTGTAGCGGGTCAATTTTGGTAGAAACCACCAGCAAACTCGTTGAGACTTTGCACTTCTCTTCATTCTTTAGCCTTACACCCTCAATCAGTGATTATTTACAGCCCTATCCTGTCGGCATCAATTCCGCTCATTAGTAAATTATTTACTTGTCGCCAGTAATATTGCTGAAACTTTATGTTGATTTTATGAGTGCAGCTAGCGGACTCATCTGTGGTTGCAGTTTTGGTAACAGATTTTTTTAGGGGCTATAGGCTGGGGAGGAGAGAAAAATGAGAAGAAGAGAAAATTTATCGTAAGCGACAAGAACCCCGACTTTTTTGAAAGGTCGGGGATCTGATTGAGCAATGACTTAAAATCGAAATTGATAACTCTATCTCAACCAAAGATACATAATGAAGCAAACAAAACAACTCACTGGCATTAGAAAATTTGCGCGATCGCCTCAAGAATCTAGAATAAAGAATAAATTTGATTTGAATGTACATCACTACCCAGAAAGAGGAATTTAGCTATGCTTACAACAATCGGAAACGGAACTTTGCTTGAAGCGTTGTGCTTACTGGGTGTCGATATGCGGTCAACCACCAACTGAAAATCAAAGCACTGTCACTGTTTATTTACCTCGTCAAAATATTTTCAGTGTTGAAGTTTTGCAAGCTCTAATGCAACGAATTGCTAGAGGAGAACCAATATGATAGTTACTGTGCGTGACCCAGATATTCTCTCTAATTTAGACCCTCAGATATTAACATCTTATCTTCAAGCAAAAGGTTGGAAGAAAGAGAGTCAGGTTGACAATAAAGAATCAGTTTGGATTAAAACAACTGATTCTGGTGAAGAATTTGATATTACTTTACCTCTCAATCCTGGAATCAGGTCTTATGTACTACGGATGGCTGAGATTTTGGCAATTATAGAAACAGTTGAAGTTCGCTCTCAGTTAGACATTTTGAGCGATTTGATTACAAAAATCCCAAATACCGAAATCCACGGGATGGTGATTAGACTAGCAGAACCAAATCATCCTGGTAATGTCTCAATTATTGGCTTTGTTGTCGGCAAGCCTCGTCAAATTTACCTTTCTCTGAGTGAATCTGAATATAACCAAGCTCGAACTGCTTATCACCAGAGGCTGCCAGTCGTTTGTACTGGGGATTTAATTAAGGAGAATGACGCTTTTGTGCTGAAAAAAATTACTAGCTTTGCTTTATATAATACTTTGACTGAGCGAGCAGCAGTTTAAAATAGTAAATTACTATTTATCGAGATATCTATAACTAATCAGTTATTTTAATTTCCCGTTCGCGTAGCGTCTTTGCAAGGGAAGAGGTTGACATACAATCGAAATTGATAACTCTATCTCAACCAAAGATACATAATGAAGCAAACAAAACAACTCACTGGCATTATTGAACGGGAGGGAGACGGTTATGTATCACTATGCCCCGAACTCGATATAGCCAGCCAGGGAGACACGATAGAAGAAGCACGAAATAATCTGATTGAAGCATTGCAACTGTTTTTTGAAGTAGCAGATCCTTCTGAAACTGAGGAACGGATGCACACTAGACCTCTTGTATAAATATTTTTTTGTTTCACCCGAAGATTCAACAATTACAGCGATCGCCTACTATTGTACTTCACTAACACAGTAGCTCTCCAACCTACTAAGCTGTGTTAGGGTGAGGAAATATCCAAATCTTTGCAAATTTTGCTAGCTAAAATCTCAACAATCTCTGTATGCCTTGGAACTGCTGTTGTCCTATTGTTTACAGGATTGTAAGCTAAAAAACATCTAAATTACATAATCAAATTAAATAAAACTCTTGTGGGGTGGGCATCTTGCCCGCCCTAATTATGCAAGTTATATGTGGAACAGCTTAGTAAATTGTATGCTTTCCACCTTCCCGTAGAAATAGACAGCCGTTATTTTCTAAATGACGAATCAAGTCACGTCTTTTCACTATATTTGAACGGTAATCTTTTCACGGACAACATTTTTACCAGAGAGTTGTTGCTCTGTAAGTTCGCGATTTGACAGTAAAATTAACTCTATTGCTTCTCGTAGACTTTCTCTTGCTTCTTCGAGAGTTTTCTCTTGAGCATTTGCACCAGGCAACTCTTGAACGTAGCCAATATACCACTCATCTATCTTTTCAAATACCGCAGTAAAAGAGTTTTCCATATAATTTGCTATTAATTTTAACGAGACATCAATAGTGGAGAGGAAGTTACGCATATTAGCTGTAAACAGCCCTTGCAAAACGCTCTACTAAATTAATGATGTCTTGTTTACGAGCTATTTGCTCTATCCATTGTTGGGGAATAGCTTCGACTCCGTAGTAAATCCCTGCTAAGCCACCAGTAACAGCAGCGGTAGTGTCGGTATCGCCACCTAAGTTAACAGCCTTGAGTACTGCTTCAGAATAGGATGAGCTATTCAATAAACACCATAAGGATGCTTCTAAAGTATCAATTACATAGCCCCCAGAACTAATCTCTTCTACTGGTAACTTGGCAATCTCACCACTAAAAACTCTACCAAAGTGGGGTCTTTCTAAAATATATTCACCGACAGAATAAATCTCTTTAATGTCTTTTAACCCTTGCAAATATGCTGTTTGTAGGTCAGCCCCTTCTAATAATGCCACTGCAATACTAATATAAATGCCACAGGCCATTTGCGATCGCGCATGACCATGAGTAATCGCCGAAACGTCATGCACCCGCCAAATCAATTCGCCTAAAGTAAAGATTCTATGACAATAAGCCATCGGTAAAATTCTCATCAAGGAACCGTTACCATTGCTGTTCTCTACTTTGCCACCTGCTTGATGAGGTAAAACCCCTTGCTTTAAACGCATAATTGCAGCATGGGTGGTTTGACCAATATCAAATAGTTCTCCACGCGCAGTCCAGTATGCTTCTTTGTACCACCGCCAGAAGGAATTTGCGATCGTATCTAAAGAATATCCTCTACAAAGACTCTCTGCTAAACAAAACGTCAAAGAACTGTCATCCGACCAAGTTCCCGGTGGTTGATTCCATGTGCCATAGCCTATCATCTTTGTGACTGGAGATTTGATGCGTTCAACGCGGCTAGTAAACTCTACTGGTACACCCAACGCATCACCGACACATAAACCCATCAAACCAGACAATGTTTTTGCAGCGGTTAGCATTATGCAATCTCCACAATAATCATTAAAATTTCACTTTATTAGGATGTTAGAGTCTAATACCACGAGTGTCTATACGTAGCTTATGTTTAAGTCAGGGTAACAGTATTTAATTTGGAATTTGGAATTTGGAATAGTTTAATACTGTTATCTATAAGACTTGTAACAGATATGCCCTAATCACTCGCGAAAATCTTGATAAACCCGTCCTTACGACCTCTGAACAAAGAGAAAGCTTTGGTTTAGCAACAGAACTGACAAACCCAATTAGTAACTCTACTAGTTTTTGATGACATAACTGTTTCAATATTAAGCCAGTAAAAATATGAAAAAAAACTCCAAGAACGCTGGGAGATTTTCAGCTTTTTCACAGAGAAGATACACAGAAAGCAATTTGATCAAAACGCGTAAATATCAACAAACTATAAAAGAGACAAAAATAGTTTTCTAACGTCTCAATTATCAATAAAAAAACCTAGCTAATTCCAATTATATTCACTTAAGCTATATTCAGAAATCAAAAATACTAATCTTTGATTTCCCAAACAATATCGATTTATTGGATGTAATTCAAATGGCAAAACTTAAAATTACTGAACTGAAAAACACAGGCGCTGAATTGTTTGAAGATTCTGAAACTTTCCTCAACGAACTCAGCAGCAACGAACTAGAAAGTGTAACGGGTGGACGGTTGATTTACCCAACTGTACTAACTTACCCCACTGTCTTTACTTGTACTTTGACAGGTAAAACTACATTACCTTATACAATTGTCATTCTGTAAGTTCCATTTCAGCAAATAACCTCACTTTATTCACCGGTGATTCTATAAACTCTTTTGATTCAACACCTTTGCTTCTTAATTATCTTATTAAGAAGTAAAGGTTTTTAGGCGAAAATAGCTCAAATAAAATAATAAATACATCTTGGGAGAAAATATTTCAATGTCTCAATCTACAGCTAATAAAAGTAACACCAGTCAAATTAAAAGCGTTGTAGTAACTCAAGAAATTACACCGATGTATCCTCGCTTAGCTTGCCAAGTTAATTTTTATCAAGGGCAGATGATTTTTTCGCAAAATGGGCGATTTTTGGCTTTTGAGTTTAACGAACAATCAAGAGAAAGGTTACAAAAGCTTTTCTCGATGATGGACGGTAGTCATAGCCTCAGTGAGTTACAACAAAAAGTTTTTCCTCATAATCCCGAAGTTATTAATGGAATTATTCAAAGTTTAGATAAGCAAGGATTCATTGACGATCTTGCCCATTTAAAGATTAATTCTAGTACAGAAGCAATTTTAGATTTAGAAGATTTAGCGAATAAATTGCTTGATCAAAATCCCTTTTGTCAAGCAAGCAATTTGCTAAC
The DNA here is from genome assembly GCF_059505385.1 of Desmonostoc vinosum. Taxonomy (NCBI): domain Bacteria; kingdom Bacillati; phylum Cyanobacteriota; class Cyanophyceae; order Nostocales; family Nostocaceae; genus Desmonostoc; species Desmonostoc vinosum. Next base: position 29,463 of record NZ_JCACKM010000229.1, on the reverse strand, counting down.
ATCAAATTTATCCACTAATATACTGTATGGCTTTGCCATAGAGCATTATTACTTACTATCTCACTACTATTATTTTTATTCTCCGATACTTAATTTCCAAGGCTCAACAAAAGTTCAAGCACTAATTAAAGAACTTTACTATCAAGAGCAAGGGCAAGATGAGTTTTTACTATCAGCACTTAATACTATTGGTATTAGTCGGGAACAGTTGATAGAATCAATGCCACTCACAGAAACAATGGCAATGTGTAATGGTTTGATGTATTGGGCAAATTTTGACTCACTCTTTTTATTAAGTATTTTAGGAGTTTTAACTCAGAAAAAATTAAAAACTTTTGAATCCTATCTTCATTTTTGTAAACAAGCGGAACTGGACTCAAGTTTTATCCAATCAATTCAAAAATTGCTCACCACTAAACTAAATCACGAATCAGAAAGCTTAACTCGCCGGATTTTTCAAGAAATAACTCACGTTGATGAGTCAACAAAGCAGAGATTAGCAAGACAAACCCATCTGTTTGGGGAGATTTATCACAACTTTTATCAAGCTATTTGGAACCACTACACTAGAACTAATAATTTGCTGCGACACATAGCAATTATTTAAATAATTCGTAATTCGTAATGACACTCGAGGACTCGCTACCGCTGCGCTAACGTAATTCGTAATTAAATTTTGTAATGGGGATTTGGCCCCAACACAAAACTTGCCGATTATAGAACTGGGGGACTTCAACCCACGGAACTATTTAAATTAAATCAGGAAGATGATAATGATAGTAACTCAAACTTTATTGCAGCAACCTTTATTTAAAAAAGGTGTAATTTTGAACTTTCGAGATAACGAAGTGGAGATTCGTTATCTTGACCAAGGATGTTCTATAGCAATCCCACCAGAATATTATGAAGAGACAAATCAATTATTCAAGCTTTTGCAAATAGGTGGATTATCACTAAAGGAATTAGCTCAAGCTTGTCCAGAACTTCAAGAAGATATTCCTGATTTGTTAATGGACTTTGAACGTCGTGGTTTTTTGATAGAAACTCAAAGTAAGATTGAATCCCATGGAGTTAGCGGACAACAATTTTATCGAGAATTATACCGATTTTTGGAATACTTGAAAGCACAATTACCGCCCTCACTATTTTCGCAAAAAATGGCTGATGGAACAATCACTAAAGAACAGTTGATTGGTTATGCATTGGAATCCTATCATGTTACTCATCTGTGTCCGATGCTTTTGGCTCCATCCTTAGCAAATTATGAATCAGCAACTACTCAAAAAATCTTGCGAGATTTTTATGTTTCTGAGTTGCATCATGATCGGTTGATTGAGAATTCTTTAAGTAGTGTTGGAATTAAACCAGAACAACTAAAAAAGATGCAACCTTTACCAATGACTTTTGCTGTTTGTTCTAGTTTAGGAGTGTTTGCTTACCAACATCCTTTAACATTTAAAGCGGCATTGTTGCTGTTTGAGCAAGACGACAAGATGTTTCATGAATTGTTTAAACAGCAGTGTCATGCAAAAGAATTACCTACTGAATTCTATAAACCCATGTTACTGCACGCTGGCATTAATGAAGAGGGAGAGCATGAAGATATCACAAGATTGTTACTTGCAGAAATTTCTTATGTCTCACCACAAGAACAATTGACAGTTAAAAAGAACATGGCAATTTTAATGGAATCAATGGTTAAGCGGACTCACGAAATTTTAGATTACTACGGGAACTCTGATAACGAAATTCCCCGTTGTTTTGGATAATATATGGGTACTGGGAAAAGTTTTTTAAAATTTGGTGGTGGGTAATGAGCAACCACCATAATATGAGCGATTTTACACCCAGTCCCCAGTCCCCAGTCCCCAATCCCCAGTCCCCAATCCCCAGTCCCCAGTCCCCAGTCCCCAGTCCCCAGTCCCCAGTCCCCAGTCCCCAGTCCCTTTTACGGAAACTTGCGCTCTTGCACTTCCATGACATAATCTTGTACAGCTTTAGTAATTGTCTCACGCAGATTTGTATAAACTTTGGCAAACGGTGGATGCTTCTGTGCAAGTCCGATCACATCGGAGGTAACTAAAATTTGTCCGTCGCAGTGTGGCCCTGCACCAATACCAATTGTGGGAATGCTCAGTTTTTGCGTAATCTGCATTGCCAAATCTGCGGGTATATGCTCTAAGACTACGGCAAATGCACCCGCTTGTTCAAGAGCGATCGCTTCATCTAAAATTCTCTGTGCCTGTTGTTGAGTTTTACCCTGTTGTCGCAAGCCAATTTGATGTATCGATTGTGGTGTTAATCCCACATGCCCCATAACTGGAATTCCTGCTTGCACCAAACGATGAATTGTTTCTGCGATCGCAGGATAACCACCCTCTAACTTTACCGCCTGTGCGCCCGTTTCTTTCAGCACCCGCCCAGCGGAGTGCATTGCTTGTTGCAAACTTTCTTGATATGTCAAAAATGGTAAATCTACCACCACCAACGCCCGTTGTACTCCTCGACGCACAGCCTTGGCATGGTAGAGCATCTCTTCTAAATTAATCGGTAGTGTTGTTTCATACCCAAGCACCACCGCCATAGAATCCCCCACAAGGATTAAGTCTACACCAGCAGCGTCGATCAGTTGAGCGATCGCATAATCCCAAGCGGTCAACGCGACAATTGAACGTCCTTGTTGTTTCCATTGAATTAATTGCTGGGTAGTTACTGCCATTTTTTTATTAGGGAGTAGGGAGTAGGGAGTAGGGAGTAGAAAGTAAGGAATTTCACTACTCCCCACTCCCCACTCACCACTCCCTCATTTAACAGCCCGACTGAAAGCAAGATGTGGTTTTGCACTTCCCATTTTGGGCATTAGCCAAGCTAGACCTTCACTAGTACCAATCCATAATTTATTGCCAATGTCGGGTACAAGGGCAAGAACCCGGCTAGAAGGAAGTCCAGCAACTTCGTCTAATACAGCTCCTGTATTTGGATTTAATCGTAACAAACCATCGCTAGTGCCGACCCAGATACTACCATCTTTAGCAAATCTTACCGCTGTGACATTACGCCCCCGTAAGCGTGTCACAGACCGCAGCACCACCCCGGTTTTGGGGTTAATCACTAATAAATTATTAGGCATTCCTGCCCAAATTAAGCCTTCTGGGCTGATGGCTAAAGCTTGTACTGTTGTTCCTGGTAATTCACCGATTTGCTTGGCGATTGTGGCACTAGCAGTGTTAACGCGCACGAGTCCATCAAGAGTGCCAATCCACAGATGACCTTCAGCATCTAACGTCAAAGCGTTAGCACTCACACCAGGCAGATTTTTTAATGTTGTCATAATCAAGCCTTGATCAGGACTAATTAAAGCTAAACCGTTATCAGTTCCCGTCCACAAATAACCCCGCTTATCAATCAACAGCGATAACACCCGTTTGGAAGGTAAAAATAAATTCTGCGCTGTAATTTCGTTAGTACGGGGGTCTACCCGGATTAGTCCCTCATAACTTCCCACCCACAGACGCCCTACTTTGTCTTGGGCTAAAGCACCAATAGCCACATTCGGTAAACTCACGCGACTGATAATCTTGCCCGTGTTGGGGTCAATCCGAGATAATCCCCGCCAGGAACCCACCCAAAGATTACCTGCAAAATCTCCCAACAAGTTACTGACACGATAATCTGTGTCTATTAACTTTTCTTCCACTCCCCGCTGATCTGGTAGGGGATTTACTCGTGGTGGTGGTGCAACAGCGGGATAGGAAGGGACAGACTCAGATGGTTTGACGTTAGAAATTCGCCCTGGTGGTGCATTTTGACCAATTTTTTGCGCCCTCGCCGGATTCATTGCTACCAGGTTAATGCTCGGTATGGCGATCGCCCCGAGCAATATAGAAGTTATTACTAAACTAGTATGCTTGTAAAACAGTACCACGGTCTTATTCCCTCTGGAAACACTTCTGTTTTAGGGTTTGAAGTGTAGAGCATCCAAGAATTTCCCTATCCGCTACACAGCTTTCTCAACCCCATATAAATAGCCAGCACCTAAATAGGTTTTGACTTGACTCAGTGTTCCCCCAATTTCCATAGTTCGCACTTTTATAAAGACTTTTATGATCTAGGGGAAATTTTATTTTTTCAAAATTAATTAAAACAGGCTCAGCAATAGCTAAAGTCTCTCCATTCAATGTTCTAGTCAATTTAGTTCTAAAACATTGACAGATTGAAAAAATAATGCATTAAAAAATATATTAATTAATAGTAGCTTTTTTATTTGTTAGTGTATTTTGTCAACGTCTCTTTTATACAATTACAGCAAATTACTAGAATTTTTAAAATATTTATTCGACAAAATTCAATTGACTTTTTAAATGCATTTGGTAGAATACAAGTGAAATTTCCGACTAAGACTAAATCTATTTATCAAAATTAAATAACTATTTTTTATGAATTCTACGGAGTTTAATGAATAGCCATTAGACTTCTTGCAAAAATAGTTCTCTTTGCGTAAGGCAAAAAAATGTTTATACAAGAGGTCTAGTGGTTAAACATCGTTTTCATGAAAAAGTTTTGCTATATATATCTAAATAAATAGGCTCTTAGCACTATTTTTCATTTTTGAAATCCATCTAAATTATCACTCTTCCCAAGAAATTTTATGCCTATCTTTAATCGCGTAACTTTAGTAGCGACAGCCACATGTTTATCCTTAAGCGTAACTCTTCTGACTAGTGAAACAGCTAAGGCACAGACGCAAGATTTAGTTTTAGAAGATAAATTTGACGCAGCTTTTATCGTCGTCTCGCCATCTGGCAGGGTAGTTAGTCACCAAGCTTCAAACTTAACTCTTGGGCAAGCATCTGCTTCCCTTAATTCTAATTCTTCTTTGTTTTCTAACCTAAAGTTAAGTACCAATATTCAGCGAGTTGCTTCAGGTAACTATAATTTAGATTTTCTCTTAACTACAGATTCTAACTCTGGGTTTATTCCTCCAGGAACTACCCTAAGAGGAGAAGCAATCAATGAATGGAGATTTGATCTTGGTAACTCTACTTCTAGTATTGATAATGGCATAAATTTTTCAACTCCCGTTACTTATAACTCAGCGCAGGGAAGTTGGTTTGATGACGGTAATTTAGTAGTGCCTGAAGCTAGTTATCTGCCCCAACTAAATGATGGTAGTACGCCAACAGAACTGCTTGGACTGTTTGATATAGGAGTCAGAAGCGGTGATTTAGGAGCTTTTGGAAATGGCATTGATACTTTTTCTTTAAAAGTCAATGTAACTCTCCAAGAGCAAACAACACCAGCAGTTCCGGAACCTTCAATTATCGGTGGGCTGCTAATTTCTGCAAGTTTAGGATTAGCTTTTTCTCGACGACACAAAGGTAAAAAAGTTTTGATTTAGCTAAATAAAAGGATAATAGCTTTTCTACACAGTCTGATAGAGAGTTTTGCTGAAACTGGCATTTTGTTAATCATACAATTAATTTGCCGCAAAAATTATAATCATAACTTTAACCTAATGCACTGCTTATAAAATGGTGTGTTAGGTTAAAGCTGTAATATAATAACTGCTTGTCAAGAAGGCAAATTTTATTCTCATTTGAGATTTACTTTTTATCTAGTGGTGTGACAAACCTAAAATGTGGCGATGAACTTTGAAGTCTATTGAGTCCTAAAGCGCAACTACAAACATTTTTGCTTATAACGTTTTGGTTTTGTTAACAGTAAATACTAAACCTTAATCTTAAAGCTCTTAAATCTTAAAAAACAGAAAATTTTTTCTTAATATTAGCAAAATATAGTAATTAAGGCTGGTAGATTTCATAAAAGACATGCGAAAAATTCGACTCTTAAAAGGCAAATAATCAGCCTCAAGTGACTACATTTTTACTCTAAAAAGTTTGTAATTTTATTCTTTTGGCAGAGCAAAATTTCGGTTAAAAGAGGATTTTGCAAATTTAGATAGAGATGTAATTCTGGCAACTTATTTGGCTCTAAAGACATTTACTAGAGTTTAAAAATTACTTGATTGACTATTAACTTTAAATCAAGTTCTCTTACCTCTTGAAAGTCGAAGTTTGGTAGCGTTCTAATTTTGCAAACATCACCCAGCAAACAAACTCGCTGCCTTACAAGCAAAGTCTGATTAGGTAATCTAGTCGTCAACCTCAGCCTGTGGAAGCAAGCCTTGCTTGTACTTCCAAACAAGTGTATTCCCACAGTCCTTGCTTGATGGTAACTTGCAATTCTTTAAGTTCTTGCTGAAGTTTACCGTTTACCAAGGAATTTGAATTAAGGAGAAAATTCTCATGGTTTTGGGTTATTACGGCTACACAATCGGAGACGAGGATATCAGCACTGCTGCTGGTGCCCAGTTGCCAGTTTTGCGTTTCCCTATCCCACCTGCTGGAAGCGTAGGTGCTGTTGTTACTCCTGTACAAGTAGGGACAGTTACAATTTCAGCTGCTGATATTGCTGCTGGTGCGGCTCCAGAACTAGAAGGTCTAGGAACTAACTTTAGCAACAGAAGAGTGGGTGCTGTTAACGAACCAAAATTAGGTACAGCAACAGACCTCGCTATTCAAGTTGGCCCTGTTGATATACCTTTTGGCTCACCATCTACAGTCAGACCAACACCATCACCAAGTACTCTGAATCGTTTCGGCAGTGAATCTGGTGCTGACTATGGACGTAATATCTTAACGAACGGTCAGGTTCAGTCAGGGTCAGTTGTTCTGTACAACCTTGGCTCAAATGATGATGCTGCTGCTGGCGCAGTAGGAAGCACTCTTTACGAAATTACAGCTACAACCATTAGCCAAGTGGGCACTGGTGGATCCGCAACTGCCCCTGCTAATGTTAACAGATATGCTGATGGGTTAGCTGTTGATAATCTCACCCCTGGTCGTAATCGCGCTATTGCTAGCGATTTCAGAACTTCAGATGAAGTTTCTTTAGGTAACTCAAGTGACCCCACTAAGAACAACCTTTACAAAGTTGATCTGCTAACTGGTCAATTATCTGCTCCAATTGCACTCTACAGTAGTGCCAATAGCGCAAATGGTACAACACCTTTACCTCTGAATCTGAACTTTGATTCTGGACTGGCATTTAGTAGAATTTCTACATCAGATCCCGGTGGTCAAAGACTTGTAGCTTTGCTCGAAGACGGCAAAATCCTAGCTATCCAACCTACAGACTCAGTAGGCCCAACTGGCATCACCAGATATGGCTACCTAGATGATTTCAACGCATCGGGTAATGGTATAGGTGATGGCAGAGCAAGTGCTTTCTTACTTGGTCGCGCCGACTTTGCTGCTCTTAGTTCCCTTCCTGCTGCGGATTACGAAGGCTTGGCAATTGTTTACGAAGACTCTGTTACTGGTGCTTAATTCATTTGAAGTGGCACACCTTCTAGTAGGCTAGTTAAAAATTTTACCTAGTCTTAAGTATACTCTAACCCACAACAAGGGTTAGAGTACATCTCTATCTAACTTGGTTTGGTCATTTTATTTATTCTCCTACACCTGCTCAGGTGTAGGTTTTTCATATGTAATCTCAAAAAACCTCAAAAAAGCTCATTCCTCCGTTCTGAAATCTATATCCCGTGTCTCCCTAAACTGGCCTTTATTACGATCGCAGCTGTTTTGTAAATAATTCTTAACAAAATGTTTAAATCTTTATGTAATAAAAAAATTAAATAAATAAGTTAAAAAGTTTCAAAGAATAACTTATCAAATTCTTGATATATTGTGAAACAAGCTACAAATTACGTGGTGTGCAATTTTTTTATCTTTCCCCTATCACTCTTCTAGACCTCCGTCAAGCAAATTCTCTCCTATCCTCCCGTCAACGGAGCAGATAAGAAGAGTGCGGAGTAGGAAACGTGCCTTGCAGCACAATCCCCAACATCTCCGCCTAGCCAAAGAAGAGTTTGATACTACCCGCACAATGCGGAGGTAGTGGAATAAGGAAAGTTTAGTGGAGTGCAAAGAAGAGATAAAAAGGAATTTTCGTGGAACGAGGGGAAAATCGAAAGCGCTAAACTATGCGCCCTTGGAAAGGGAGAACATTGGTAAGGAGTATGACTACAGATATTAAATATCTGTAGCTAGGAGATTGCTAACCTCTGACAAAGGCAAACCCAAAAAATTTTTCCTGAATCTTCTCCCCCACTAGTGGGGGAAAGAGCGGGGGTGAGGGTAAGTTGCACAGCGCGTGATTTGCAAGTAAAAAGAGTGACTTCTTGGAAGGATAAATATGTCTTACGCTCAAACGAAGACTCAGACAAAATCTGGGTATCAGGCCGGGGTAAAAGATTACAGACTAACTTATTACACACCCGATTACACACCCAAGGATACAGATATTCTGGCGGCATTCCGCGTCACACCCCAACCTGGAGTTCCCTATGAGGAAGCAGGCGCGGCTGTAGCGGCTGAGTCTTCCACTGGTACCTGGACAACCGTATGGACAGACTTGCTGACCGACCTAGATCGCTACAAAGGTCGTTGCTACGATATCGAACCAGTTCCTGGTGAAGATAATCAATTTATTGCTTACATTGCTTATCCTCTGGATCTGTTTGAAGAAGGCTCTGTAACCAACATGTTCACCTCTATTGTAGGTAACGTGTTTGGTTTCAAAGCTCTCAAAGCTCTGCGTTTGGAAGACTTGCGAATTCCTGTAGCTTACCTCAAGACCTTCCAAGGGCCTCCCCATGGTATCCAAGTTGAGCGTGACAAGATCAATAAATACGGTCGTCCCTTACTGGGTTGCACCATCAAACCTAAATTAGGTCTGTCGGCGAAGAACTACGGACGCGCTGTTTACGAATGTCTACGCGGTGGTTTGGACTTCACCAAAGATGACGAAAACATCAACTCAGCTCCATTCCAACGGTGGCGCGATCGCTTCTTGTTCGTCGCTGAAGCCATCCACAAATCCCAAGCAGAAACAGGCGAAATCAAAGGTCACTACCTGAACGTTACCGCTCCCACCTGCGAAGAAATGCTGAAACGGGCTGAGTTCGCCAAAGAACTCAAAATGCCCATCATCATGCACGACTACCTCACAGCAGGTTTTACCGCCAACACCACATTGGCTCGTTGGTGTCGTGATAACGGAATTTTGCTGCATATCCACCGCGCGATGCACGCCGTTATCGACCGTCAAAAGAACCATGGTATCCACTTCCGTGTACTAGCGAAAGCCCTGCGGATGTCCGGTGGTGATCACATCCACACTGGTACCGTTGTTGGTAAATTGGAAGGCGATCGCGCCATCACCATGGGCTTTGTCGATCTGCTGCGTGAGAACTACGTCGAACAAGACAAAACTCGCGGTATCTACTTTACCCAAGATTGGGCTTCCATGCCTGGTGTCATGGCAGTTGCTTCCGGTGGTATCCACGTATGGCACATGCCCGCACTAGTAGAAATCTTTGGTGATGACTCTGTACTACAGTTTGGTGGTGGTACCTTGGGACACCCCTGGGGTAATGCTCCTGGCGCTACCGCTAACCGCGTTGCTCTAGAAGCTTGTGTGCAAGCGCGTAACGAAGGACGTAACCTAGCTCGTGAAGGTAACGATATTATCCGCGAAGCTGCTAAATGGTCTCCTGAATTGGCCGTTGCTTGCGAACTGTGGAAAGAAATTAAATTCGAGTTTGAGGCAGTTGATACCGTCTGATAACAAAATGAGTTTTGGGTGCCGAGTTAAAATACTCAAAACTCAAAACTCTTTTCTGGCTGGGGTCAAGCATGAATCTCAAGCAAATTGCGAAAGACACAGCCAGGACTCTCCAAAGTTACCTAACCTATCAGGCGCTGAGGACAGTACTGGCACAGCTGGGCGAAACCAATCCTCCATTGGCACTTTGGTTGCAAAACTTTTCTGCCGGCAAGATTCAGGATGGAGAGGCATATGTTGAAGAACTATTCCGCACAAAACCAGATTTGGCATTGCGGATCATGACTGTCAGAGAACACATAGCCGAGGAAGTCGCCGATTTTTTACCGGAAATGGTTCGTACTGGCATTCAGCAAGCCAACATGGAACAGCGTCGCCAGCATTTAGAGCGCATCACGCAACTTAACATATCAAACCCCAGCCCTGAAGCGGAACATCAGGCAATCTCAGATCCTAATTTGGATAACTTATCCAGTTAGTAAGACAGGCAACCGTGCCAAATTCCAAGTAGTCAAAAAATCGCAACTTATTATCACTAGCCATGCAAACCCTACCAAAAGAGCGTCGCTACGAAACCCTTTCTTATCTACCTCCCCTCTCTGATGCTCAAATCGCCAAGCAGATTCAGTACATTCTCAGCCAAGGTTACATTCCTGCGATCGAGTTTAACGAAACTTCAGAGCCAACAGATTACTATTGGACATTGTGGAAGCTACCTTTGTTCGGTGCTAAAACCACCCAAGAAGTATTAAACGAAGTACAATCTTGCCGTTCTCAATATTCCAGCAACTACATCCGTGTTGTAGGTTTTGACAACATCAAGCAGTGCCAAGTTCTCAGCTTCATTGTTCACAAACCCAGCAGATACTAAACAAAACAGGTAGCAGGTGAAAGTAACAAATAATTACTTTCACCTGCTACTTTGTAAATATTTTCAAAGATGAGAGGTAAGATTAACTACCTCTTTTTTTTATGCAATATTTACCAGAAATGAGAATTTGTTTTGTTGGGGATTCTTTTGTCAACGGTACGGGAGATCCAGAATGTTTGGGTTGGGCAGGTAGAATTTGCGCTAATGCTAACAAAATAGGCTATGACATTACTTACTACAATTTAGGAATTAGGCGAGATACAACTACTGATATTGCAAAGCGCTGGTTGCAGGAAGTAATACTTAGGCTACCTCAAGAATACAACGGTAAAATTGTGTTTTCTTTTGGATTAAATGATACAACGCTAGAAAATGGCAAAACTCGTGTAAATTTTACAGACTCAATCCAAAATACCCACCAAATACTGAGGCTAGCTAAACAACTATATCCTGTTTTGATGATTGGGCCAGCGCCATATCAAGACCAAGAAGATCCTGAGAGAAGACAAAGAATTATTTCTTTAGCTGAAAAATTTGCTTTGATTTGTCAGGAATTAAGTATACCTTATTTAAATATTTTTCCTATATTAGAAAAATCAAACATCTGGATAAATCAAGCAAAAGCTAATGATGGCGTTCATCCAAAAGCAGAAGGCTATGCAGAATTCGCTCAAATTGTAGAAAAATGGGACGCGTGGCATTCGCTGATAAACAATAGTTTGTAGCCGAAATTCTGCTGCACCCTATATCTAAGCTGTTCCCTGTTTCCTTAATTCTAAATATAGTACATAATTTCTATCTGTTTCCTGGCTGCTCGCCGATCGCAAAGATCTTGGAGTGTATACTTTTGTAAAACAGAGTTAGCTGCTTGGCGTGCTTCTTGCCAAACTTCATTAATTACCTCGCTTTCTATCCCGTTGGAAGTTTGATCTGTATTAGATTCAACAGTATCTAATCCTTCCATACAAGTAAGAGCGTCTAAAATTGTGATGTTTCGAGGTTCTCGTGCTAAAACATAACCACCTTTAGCACCACGGATGCTCTTAATTAAACCTCCGCGTCTCAATGTTGCGAGTAATTGTTCCAAATAGCGGTTCGGTATATCTTGTAATGCCGCTATCTCTCGAATTTGTAAAGATTCACCGTTAGGGTAGCAGTTTGCCAACTCTAACAGAGCTAGGAGTGCGTATTCTGATTTGTTAGAGAGTACCACAAACGTAATATTTTAATCTTACTACTGATGACTTAAGGTGTTGATTTGTTTCTCTAAGCTTATGCTCATAGAAATTTAGCAATCAACTTTCTGCTGAGTAATTGAACTTAGTTTAGTCACTTTCTATCATATGAGCAAACACTATTTTTTTTTCATTTAATAAATAAAAACGATTGATTAATTTCTAATCTTATTCTAAAGATTGAAGAAAAGATGCTGTGTGTCCACGCATCCATTGAAAAGCAACAAAATTTAATAATAATCCAATCAAGAACAATAGCGTCATTAGAGCAGTTTGATACCAAAGAATTGGTTTTACTGATAGGTCTGCAACCAGATGAAACAAATTTAAGACGCTATAAAACACAGTCAAACCAAAATGAATTACTTTGTAGCGATTAGAATTGATAAAAGCAGTAGCAATTATTGCCAGCATTGGGAATATAAAAAAGCCTAACATCAACCACAGAATTCCAGAAATTTCGCCAATAGCATTGGCTTTTTCGGATTCGATAACTGACAAGCCGTGGAAGAGTGGCATCAAACCTAGTTGAGTATGAAACAGTGTTCCTAGTAGGAATACTATCCACAGAGCAATAATTTTTTCTCGATAATTAATTCCCATAACAGTGTAATTCGTAATTCGTAATACTTCAACTTCGTTCAGTACAAGTTCGTAATTCGTAATTGGGAATGGGGAATTGTCATTGATTATTCTCCGCGTCCCCGCGTCCCCTCACTCCCCACTCCCTAATTTAGCTTTGAGATCTGCCCATGTGATACCGACTAAATTGGGTAAAACGATATGTGCGGCACCAACTCGTTCAGCTGGGCCGATGCCGATCGCCCACATACCAGCAGCTAAAGCAGCTTCTACACCTGCGGCTGCATCTTCGACTACTACACATTCTTGTGGTTCTAGCTCTAGTAGCTTGGCTGCATATAAAAATAAATCTGGTGCTGGCTTGGGTTGCTGTACGCTATAGCCATCAGCGATCGCATCTACTTTATCAGCAATACCCAGTTTTTCAATTACTGTGCGGGCATTTTTGCTAGCTGAGCCAATGGCTATTTTAATTCCAGCTTGCCGTAGTTCATCCAAAAGTGCGATCGCTCCTGGTAACAGATCTTGAAGCGTCATGTTTTGGATATATTCTACGTAGTAGCTATTTTTACGTTCCATCATTTCTGCTATTTGAGCCTCTGAATACGGTCTACTGCCAACTATCCGCATTAGGGAAGCTCGACGCGATACACCACGTAACGCTTCATTATCTTGACGATTAAATGGTATACCCTCTTCATCTGCTAGCCGTTGCCAACCTAAATAGTGATATTCTGCTGTATCTGTTAATACACCATCTAAATCGAAGATAAAACCTTTGATGTTGGGGACTGGGGACTGGGTACTGGGGACTGGGGACTGGGGATTGGGGACTGGGGATTGGGGATTGGGGACTGGGGACTGGGGATTGGGGACTGGGGATTGGGGACTGGGGACTGGGTGTTTGTTCTTTCTCCTCCTGCTCCCTGCCCCCTGCTCCCGGCTCCCCCAGTCCTCCACGCAAATCGAACTCGTGCCACTGACCGCGCCAGTGTAGCTTAAACTTTAAGCGCGTCCAGCTTGGAGGGAGGTGGGGATTGGCTACGGGGCCATTTTTTGTTAGTTGGATGCCACCAAATCCTAAAACTACAGCCTGCCAAATACCACCGGCGCTAGCGCCGTGAATTCCATCATTGGTGTTACCTCTGGTATCTTCTAGATCTACCATTGCTGCTTGCATAAACCGTTCGTAAGCTTCTGTTGAGTTGCCCAAATCTGAAGCTAAAATGCCGTGAATTGCCGGGCCTAGAGATGAGCCGTAGGTAATATCGGTGCGGGGTGCGTAATAGTCCCAGTTTGCCTGTAATGCTTTTGAACTGTAAGGAAAATCCTGTGATTGCCGCATCAAATAGAGGAGCATCAATACATCTGGTTGCTTGAGTACTTGCCGTTTATTTGCTCCATCGATACCGAGAATCACTTGCATTGAGCATGTACGAGCTGCATAGTCTGCCAAGTTAATATCCTCTAATTGGAAAAATCCCTCGAATTGCTCGATTAATCCTGTTGATTGGTCGTAGGGAATCCATATTTTAGCGATGATCTCTTCCCAGCGCCTTTGCAATTCTGGTGTTATTTGTAGTTTCTGTTCGAGTTCAACAGCTCGGTCAAAGAAGGTATGATGCAACCATTTATATACAATGAGTGCTTTATCTAAATGCCACTGCACCATACTGTTGGTAAATGCATTATTGTGGACTAACTCGTGGTATTCATCTGCTCCAATGACGCCGCGAATTTCATAATAATCGCGTTCAGGATTGAACTCGACTCGGCTAGTCCAAAATATCGCAGTATCTAAAATAATTTCTACACCATAGTCTCGCATCCACTCGTCGTCAGCAGTTGCTAGCCAGTAGTACCAAACCGCGTAGGGAATATCTGCGCTGATGTGAATTTCCCTATCGCGGCACCAAATCCGCACGTCTTCACCATAAAAATCGCTGGGAAGTGACCAACGAGGGGTGACTTCATCTCCTGTATCAGCGCTTTCCCAAGCGTACATCGCCCCTTGATACCCGGCATGAACTGCTTTACGTCGTGCCCCATTAATTGTGTGATAACGATAACTGAGTAATTTACGGGCGATCGCTGGTTGTGTGAATATAAAAAAAGGCAGAATAAAAATTTCTGTATCCCAAAATATATGACCGCGATAGCCAAACCCCGAAAGGGTTTTCGCGGGAATACTCACCAGATCATCTGGAGGGCTAGCAATCAACAGCCCAAAAAGATTGTAGCGAACAGCAAAAGCGGCTGTATTATCCCCCTCAATCACGATATCGCTTTGCAGCCAAGCCGCATCCCATGCCTGTTTTTGGGCTGCTAGCAGCGTTATATAATCTGGCAGCAGTGCAAGTTTGGCTTGAGCATCTGAAACTGGTGTAGCAGTTTCTCGCGAGGTAAAAACTGTGACAACCTTTTCTATTGTGACTGTTTGCTGCATCTCCCCCAAAAATGTAGCACTGGAAGTAGGATAGCCGGGTGCGCTGCTAACTTGCAACGCCGCTTTAGTACCCAAGATATTTATCCTCGCAACCATCCCAATTTCTATGCGGGAATTACGAGTGCGACGGTATAACCAAAAACCTTGATCAGTTTTACCTTGGTCTAGTCCTTCCCAATGGTTAAAACCTTGATTTTCTGGGTAGCCATTAATACTGGCTTGCACTTCGATTAACCCATCAAAATCTACTGGTGTGATGTGACAGCGTTGTCCTAAAACATGCTGATCTGCCAGACTAGCGAAGCGTTCAAAATGGATATCTATAGTTTTGCCGCTGGGACTACGCCAACGCACAGAACGACTCAAAAGACCTTGACGCAAGTCAAGTTGGCGCTGATAACTTAAGATTTCACCTTGGTCGAGACGAAAGCGATCGCCATCTATAATTACTACCAATACCGACCAGTCAGGGCAATTGGCAAGTTCAGTATATACCACAGGCACATCATCATAAACACCGTAGATGAAAGTAGCTGATAATGCCCGCGCATACCCTTCTTCAAAACTGCCCCTAGTTCCTAGATAACCATTACCGATTGTAAAGACGGTTTCTCTAGAGTGTAATTGATCTGGGTCAAACTCAGTTTCGACTAATGTCCAATCTGTATAGGTGAAATGGGTAGAGCTAGCTGTTGTGTTCATTATGCTTCGCTAAAATTCTTTCGGACATAGGTTTATATATAAGATGAAATAAGGCTTCCATATAACGGTCTCTGGCTTCGTTGTTTTCTGGAGCAACAAAGTTCCAAAAGCTAAAGATTTTAGCTATTGATAGTAGTTGACTGGTGTGTAACTGCCAATTATATCTGTTACGAATTCGCTGGATCATCCATTCTGAAACTTCTTGCCAATATTCGGAATGAATATCACATTTTTCGAGAAAACCTAAAATTTTGTTTGCTGTTCCTTCTAAATCTGTAGGGTTGATATTAAACCCATCTTCTCGGTCTTCGATAATTTCTAAAGAACCGCCAAATTGAGTAGCAAATGTTGGTAAACCTGAAATCATTGCTTCTAGAATACTCCGCCCGAAGGCTTCAAAAAGAGCAAAGTGAATGTATATTCCTCCACAATCAGCAACTACTCGATAGGCTTCGCCAAGTTCAGAGCTAGGAATACGCATACCCAACCAGCGGATTTTACCATTAATATCATACTGATTGATAATGTCGTGGAGTCGTTGAATTTCTTGTGCTTCTTCTGGATTTGTAGCTTCTGACAGATGCAGTTTACTAGTCAAGAGAATTAAGTTACAGCGTTCTTGTAATGCCTGACTTATACCAAAACATTCTGCTAAACCAGTTAGATTTTTAATAGAAGTGATCGGCGCAACTGCGAAAATAGGCCGTTTGTGGGGATTATCTATATAACCAAATATTTGAGGATCTTCATGACTAAAAAGTAGGTCGTAAAGTTGAGCGCTGAGGTTTAAATCTCGGTCTTGTTTTTGATTATAAGGAAAGAAAATATTCTCATTTACTCCTGGCGGTACCATGTTGAATTTAGGACTAAATAAATCAATTCCATCTACCACATGATAGAGATTCGGCATGGTAAAACACTTATAAGACTCATATTGTCCTACGGTATCTGGTGTACCAACAATTTCTTGGTAGGACGATGTGATGATGAAGTCAGCTGCATTCATACTGATCAAATCAGCCGTGAATTGTGTTGAAAAGTGGTATTGGTCTTCTAGGTCTTGCCAATAGAGATTGCTAAATAAATATTTAGGTTTTTCTAGAGAGTGAGCAATATTGCATTGAGTAACTTTCAGACGACGGGAGAGTAGGAAAGCAACTAAGTTACCATCGCTGTAGTTACCAATAATTAGGTTAGGACAACCTTGAAATTGCGCGAGCAATTGTGTTTCGGCGTCCAGGGCGAATTGTTCGAGGTAGGGCCAAATTTCAAATTTAGAAATCCAGTTGTTGGTGACTTCTGGATTAAACTCCCCAAAAGGAATACGCAATATCCAGGCGTTTTCAGTGTTGTAAACTTTTTCGAGGCGCAGATTGCAAAATGTGCCTTCGCAGTTAGGAATTAGGCGAGTGAGAATGATTACATGGGGTTTAATGCCCAGCAAATCAAGACCAGCGAGTTTGATTTCCTCACGCAGTTTGTTTTCTAAGCTGCGGGCTTGTTCAAGAACGTAGATAACTTGACCGAGTGTTTCATCTCTTCCTAAAACATCCTCTTGAGCAACCCAGCCATGTATAGAAATGAGAACGACACGAAAAATAGCGGGGACACGGGCGACGAAAGTCTCTAAAAGGGCTGGGTTAGGAGTATCAATCAGGCGCTCAAGGAGTTCTAGAGTTTCGCAAACTCGCACAGCAGTGTTACCCCAACCAGGTTCAAAGCCGAGTTCTTGCAGTCCATAGCGAAATTTTTCGGATGGTTCGTCATGGGGTCGTTCTTTGAGAAATTTGAGGGCTTGCTTAACTTGTTTAGCAAGCTGGATACCTGAAGAAATGTGATTATTTAGTAGTAGATGAATTCCATCGTGTTCCAGTCTACTTAAAGCTAGGTAAAGTAGCTCTAACCAATAATGAGGATCGGTCAATAATTGACTGCACAAGTAACGGTTGAGGAAGCCTAAACCTTGACCGATATTTCTGGGGTCGCTAATTCTCGGAGAACCTTCGTAAAATGGATGGAGATCGATTTCTAGGATGTGCGGTTGGTAGCGGTTGACTAAGCGATCGCTTACATCTAAAAATGCTTGAGGTGTCATCAAATCGAATTTGCTCAAGTCGGATGTCAGTCGCCAAACCTCCTGACTAGCAATCCTCGGCCGAGTCACAAACCAAGCACTGTTTTCGAGCAAAATTATTTCATGCGTATAGTGAATGAGTTTAGCAAGTGTGGAAGAGTGGTAAAAGTAGGCTGGTTTTTGAGATTGATTACAATAGTTTGCAAAAGTTTGCAAAATTTCATTTCTCAGTAAGTAGTGTTTACCTGAAGTACTTAATGCAGAAATCAATTGATGCAAAGCAATTTTTTCATCACTGTTGAAGATAGTTTGAACTAGTTCATACATGACAAATCCCTTGAAGGTAAAGTTTTATTAGTGCTGGGTTCTGAGTCCTGAGTGCTTCATCAGTGCTGAGTCCTGAGTAATATCGTATTCGGTTAAAGACTTATTATTAAGACCGCAGGAAAGCAGGGGCAGGAGGTAGGGGCGTAAGTGGCCCGTTAAGAGTTTCCTCTTTAACTTTGATCGTACATAGGTACTAAAATTTTTCGCTTCTAACTGTGGGATGAAACGCAATTAAAAATTTGGACTTTTGCGAAAAATCGCAACAATCATCGGAGATATAAATTTGGGTTGTAGCTTGCTCTCCCACTCTTCGTAAAGAGATTAGCTTCCTAAAACTGTTTGAATTTACCTGTTTTTTCAAAAAAATGCCAATTTGGCTAGAGTAATTGCCAAGACAGATTATTCTTTATGTATATAAGTCCTCAATGAGTAATAAAACACCGTAGCCATCTTCATTAAAAGGGAAAACTGTTCTCTATTATCTTTTTCGTCAATACAGAGCTACTTTTTATAACTAATTAAGGATTTATATAGGAATCTGATTTGATTTCTAAAAAAACAGCGTACACCTCAAAAAGGTTGATTTTCTCCTTCCCACTCCCCACTCCCCACTCCCCACTCCCCACTCCCTACTCCCTACTCCCTACTCCCTACTCCCTTCTTCAAGTTACATAAGTGATATCAGGGTTAGTTATGAACTTCCAAACATCTTCTTCTCAAACCAATTGTTCTAAGACTATTAGCTCAGAACAATTAAATCAAGTGATCGAAGCGATCGCAGATGGTAGATATTCCTGGGCTTGTGTATTACTTTTGCGCTTCGTTGATTATAATCCACTGCACTTTATTCCTCAACGCACCTACAGCCGCTTAATCAAAGAAAACAACAAAGTTACAAACTTTCCAGGCTCTTCTCACAACCGCAATTCATCTCAGGATCTGAATAAAATTAATAATCTGGATTACTTGGAAAATTCACATCATAAACAACCCAACATCCAGAAGAATAGTAAACCACGCTACTTTGAAACAAAAAAGACTGGGTTATCTTCCTTACAACTCAATCGAGTCGATAACTAAGCTATTGCGAATTTAACTGGGATATATATTTTTAAAGCTGTTAGATATCCAATATTTACATTTAACAGCTTTCATGGAATTCACGTTTTTTTCAGGCATTTATCTAATGTCATGCTGAATGATAGATTGCCCTTAATTACTGTTGTCAAAAAAATGTGGGAAAAGATTTATCCTTATTACATAAAAACTAAGACAAATCCTCTATGGTTGTTAATGTTTTTAATTGGTCGATTTAGAATTATTCGTTATCTTGTTACTCGTTTTTATCAAAACTACAAAATCAAGATTTATCACTCAGATTATTCATGTTT
This sequence comes from Desmonostoc vinosum, assembly GCF_059505385.1. Classification (NCBI taxonomy): domain Bacteria; kingdom Bacillati; phylum Cyanobacteriota; class Cyanophyceae; order Nostocales; family Nostocaceae; genus Desmonostoc; species Desmonostoc vinosum. The sequence continues at coordinate 10,148 of NZ_JCACKM010000229.1, read as the reverse complement.
TCCAGATTTGAAAGTTGATGATGTGATTGGATCTCTAAAACAAGATGGAATTTATTTAGGGCTTCGGCTTCCTGAAAATATACTTCAAGAAATACTCAGCTTCGCGGTTAGTAATTTTTGTTACGGAGATGGTAAATATAATTGTGGTTTCTTTTATGCTGAAAAAAATCAAGTATTACGGCATCATGGAGATTTTTTTGTCAGAGGCGAGTATTATAATACTGCGGCACTTTGCCCAGCAATTAAAAAACTGGCGCACGATCCAAAGTTATTAGAAATAGCTACTAAATACTTAGGGAAAAACCCTGTATTTACAGGTAGTCGTCTGCATTGGGTTTTTGTAGCTAATGAAGCTGAATACGATTTAAACAAAGGTGCAATGAATTTTCATTATGACTTAAATGACTATTGTAGTTTGAGGTTTTTCTTTTATCTGACCAATGTAAATTTATTAAGTGCCCCTCATGTCTGTATTCGTAGCAGTCATCAGCGTAAAAAACTTGCTTATCTTTTCTCTTTATTTAGGCGACAATCTGAGGCAGAACTACTAAAGTATTATGGTTCAGAGAATTGCTTAACTGTTTGCGGCCCTACCGGATTTGGATTTGTCGAAGATGTGTTTTGTTTTCACAAAGCAACACCTCCAATATCTAGCGATCGCCTGCTGCTACAACTTCAATACGCCTTGCATGATTATGGAGAGCAAACTGATACTGTAGACCCAGCCTTACTAAAAAGATATAGCTTCTAACCAAACCAAATTGATGGTAAACGAGCAGGATCAACTACTTCTGGAATATGTCGATTTATTTCCTCTGCTTGTTCACACAAAATTTGCCCAATTCCTTGATGAATTAAGGTTTCTATATGTAAGCTTTGTTCGACACAGTGATGCAGACAGTCTGAAATATTATATTGTGTTTCTTCTTCATCGACAGTAATGTAATGATTTGGAACTCTATTTAAAATATAAGCAATTAAACTTTGTCTCAAATCAGGATGTGCAAAGGCTTCTTGATAAGGATAATGAGGATAATTTTCTAATGCATTTTCAATTTCTTGGACTACAAGGTTCATTGTTAAGTTAATCAATTTTTTAGACATGATGCACCATGGTTGTGAGAGGGGGATGAGGGGGATGAGGGAGACGCGGGGACGCGGGGACGCGGGGAAGTACAGAGATTACACAATTCCCCATATTTCGACTTTGCTCAGTACAAGTTCCCCATTCCCCATTCCCCATTTCCAATTCCTAATTCCCTTTTGCCACTCTCAATTTAAGAAAACAATTTGAGGAACTTGTGAGGAAAGGATGCTTGTTGGTAATTAAAATATTTCGCTCTGTAGAGAGATGCTTTTATGTGTTTAAGTTCCAACCGAGTGCAGTAGCGACTTGATTAGCTAATTCTAGAGGATTGAATGGTTTGGCGATCGCTGTCTTAATACCCATCTGAGCATAACGGCGGCGATCGGAAGCTTGGATTTTTGCAGTCAACAAAATCACTGGAATAGCTTTGGTGAGCGGATTTGTCTGTAGCTTCTCAAAGGCAGCAATGCCATCCATATCTGGCATCATCACATCTAGCAGAATTGCATCGGGTTGCCAAACTTCGGCTTGATTTATTCCTTCATTAGCAGAACTAGCTGTAATCACTTCCCAGCTAGCCATGGTTTCTAAACAAATCTTGGCAACTTCTTGAATATACTGCTCGTTATCAACCACCAAAATTCGCTTTGTTGTCACTGCCACTAGCCTCATGATTGGGTGTAATTCGCTGAAGTAACTCCATAACTCGATGTTCAAATTCTTGAATTGTGACTCGTCCTTTAGTTAAAAATTCTGTGTAGCCTAATTTCAGTTGATTGCGCTCTGCATCATCCAAATCTTTAGCAGAATAGATCACTAAAGGAATACGACATAATTTATTGTGTTGCTGCAACCAGTCTACTACTGCGAAGCCATCACTTTCTGGCAGAATCAAATCAAGAATTAGTAAGTCGGGATTGACTTGTTGGCTGAGGCGAATTGCTTCTCGTCCTGTCCTTGCTAGGAAAGTTTCAATTTCATGGAGTTTAAAAAGAGTAATCAGCACTTGGGCTAAATCAGCGTCATCTTCAACAATCAAAATGCGGGCTTGCTTGGAAGGTTTAGCTACTGCTTGCTTGAGTGATTTTAATAGACGGCTTTCTTGGATGGGCTTATTCAACCAATCAACAAAGTCTGCATAGGCTAGATTATTTTGGCTTGGTTTGTAAATACTGCAAATCACAATCGGAATGTTTTTAGTATCTGCTCGTGCTTTCAATGCTGCCATTGTTTCCCAACCATTCATTCCTGGCATGAGTAAATCTAGTAAAATTACGTTTGGATGATGAGCCGCTGCTTGGGCGATCGCTTCCTCACCACTAGTCACTGTAATTACTTGATATCCCCCTTGTTGCAGCAAAGTCTGCAACTCAGCACAGATCACTGCATCGTCATCGCAGACTAAAGCTAGAGGGGGTGAGGAGGATGAGAAAGTGGATAAGATGGGCAGTGTAAAGTAAAAATTACTACCTTCACCCAGAGTACTTTCAACCCAGATGCGCCCGCTGTGTTGTTGCACAATACTCTTGCAAATTGCCAAGCCCAAACCAGTACCATCATGGTTGCGTGAGTCTGAAGAATCAACCTGCTGAAAGCGCTCGAAGATACTGTCAAGTTTGTCATTCGGGATACCACGCCCGGTGTCTTTAACTGTTAACAGAACTGCATCTGCTTGTTGTTGAGCCATGAGCCAAACTGTAGATCCAGCATCTGAAAATTTAATCGCATTACTGAGCAAATTAGTCAAGGTTTGTACAACTCGGTCTGGATCTACCCGTAGGGGGATGGCTAAGCTGGAAATAGATAGTTTGACGCCCGCTTTATCAGCGAGGGGTTGCATCACATTTACGGCTTGGGCAATTAAGTCAGCAATATTACTGGTTTGTAATTCCATCTTCACCTTACCCGACTCAATCCGCTCAATGTCTAGGATGTCGTTGATTAAACGTACTAGACGCTCGGTGCTATCGGTGGCAATTTGCAACAGGCGTTTTCCTTGCTCTGAGTCTGTTGATAACAAACCACTGGCGAGCATTCCTAAAGAACCATGAATTGAAGTTAAAGGTGTGCGGAGTTCATGACTGACAACAGAGATAAACTCATCTTTCATACGCTCGATTTGCTTGCTTTCTGTCACGTCTCGCAAAATCACCGTGTAAACGATTTCTTTGCCCATATCCAACTTAGAGATAGAAGCCTCTGCGGGGAATTCTGTGCCATCCTTGCGATAACCATATATTTCTCGCCGTTCTCCCATTTTGCGAGCTGGATGAGGAGATTTGCCAAATTCCACCACATGCTGACGATGCGCTTGCACAAAACGCAGAGGTAGCAGCATGTCAAGGTACTGTCCGATCACCTCTTGGGCAGAGTAGCCAAAAATCTTCTCTGCTCCTTGGTTAAACAAGGTGATGCGTTGGGTGGCATCTAAAGAAATAATCGCGTCATCAGCAATATCTAAAATTCTGGCAAATCGGGCTTGAGAAAATCGTAGTTCTTCTTGTGTGCGTTGGCGCTCATCAAGTTCTGATTGTAAACGTTGATTAACGGATATTAATTCAGCAGTGCGTTCTGCTACTCTCAACTCAAGTTCGCTCTTAGCTTTGTAAAGAGCGGCTTTTGCTTCTGGTTTTTGGTATGTTTGGGCGATGCGTTGTCGCAGCTTTACCCGTTCCAAGCGATTGACAAGTCGAGTTACTAGTTCTGGCCCGACAATCGGCTTACTCACGAAATCATCAGCACCAACGCTAAATACCTGATTGACAATTTCGGCATCGCTATGCACTGTTAGAAAGAGGATGGGTAACTCACTCCATTGGGGATCGTTGCGTACCTGCTGGCAAAGTTCAATCCCGTTGATGTGAGGTAATTCTATATCCAAAATCAGCATGTCTGGGGTGACGGCTTTGAGTGTTTCCCAGAATTGACGGGGATCATTCAAGGCGATCGCTTTTAGTCCCCAAGGACTGAGTAAAGTTTGTAAAAATGACTGGAGTAGCGGATCATCGTCTACAACTAATATTTTCGCTTCTGCATGGGGCATATTTTGTAGTGCTGGCGTCTGTGGCAATGCCGGGATGGCTACAATGCTATTTTCCGCAATTTCCTGACGTAGTTGCTTGACCCAACTTCCTAAATTATTAATTTCACTAGCACTCAAAACTTTATTAGTATTTAGCCATCGCTCGATTTTTCGCGCCAGTTTTGAGCCAATAGTCAAACCAAAACTACCCAAAGAACCAGCCAAGGTATGAGCCTCTCTGGCTGCAAGGAAACGCAACTCTGAATTTACAGCCTTTTGCTTGATCGCTTGTTCTATCGTGTTTACCTGCTCATTAACTCGCTGTTGCGATCGTTGCCAAATCCCTGCAACTGCTGCTAATGTTTGCTGCGATTTGAGAGGTGAAATCTGAGATTTGGCATTTTCCTCTACTCCCTTGCTTTTCTGCTCCTCCTCTTCTCGTAATTTCAGCCGATAACCAATCCCATAAACTGTTTCAATCAGCTCACTCGGCGCTCCTACAGCTTTCAGTTTCTGCCGTAATCCTTTAATATGAGTGCGGACGGCCTCTTCTGTTGGAGTATCCTCATAAGACCAAAGATGTTCCAAAATCATCCCACAGCTAAATACCCGCCGACTGTTTCGCAAAAATAGTTCCAACAAAGCATATTCTTTGGGAGTGAGTGACAATAGCTCATCACTATAGGTAACTTCACAACTACTAGGATCTAAGCGTAAACTCCCCCACTGCAACACAGGCTGTGAAGCTAACCCTCCCCGACGCAGCAACGCCCGTACACGAGCCACCAATTCCTCTTGATCAAAAGGTTTGACTACATAATCATCTGCACCAGCATCTAACCCAATCGCTTTTTCATGACCACTATCACACCCTGTCAATAATAAAATAGGTACTTGCAGACCACTGGATCTGATTTTTCGGCAAAGACTAACACCATCCAGCTTTGGTAACACCACATCCAGAAGAACTAAATCATAATCGTAAATTTGAATTAAATTCCAAGCTGAATTTCCATCATGAGCCACTTCTACTGCATAGTTTTGGTTAGTCAAAACAGCCGAGAGTGCGTAAGCATTTAATTCATCATCCTCTACAATTAAAATTTTCATACTAAAAGCTTTTTCTAGAAGAGAACCCCGATCACCCAACCTTTTACGCCCAGAACGATCAAAAGCAAAAAACTCAAACCATAAAATCAAGTTACTATCAATACTGAGTTGATGAGCATCTTCCAAGAGACATATTTTTTAATTGATGCTGATCATTAAACATGACAATTTTTCAAGCGCAAAGTCGGGGCATAATTTTCCTCCAATCAAAAATTCTTGTCAGGGAGAACTAGTAATAGCCCAAATAAAAACAAGTAAGTTAACAAGAAAAATTTTAGGTATGTAAATAAATATAAACTTGATGTAGGTGTGTTGTCGCGCAGCGCAATGCACCTTAAACTATTGATTGTGCCTTAGCCTACAGTATCACACCCTACTAGCTACATATCTTATTATTCTATATTTGAGCATCAACTTACATCTCTAAAAAGTAAGTTTTGCTAATACTAACTTCATGCCTTTTACTGAAATTAGCAATCATTTAATTTCATTACTTAATATAATAATTTTTAATACAAAAAATTCCTATGAACACTAATATGTTACAAAAGAATTAGTTACAGGTTGTAGAACCGGGAAAGCTCAAGCAACTCAAAATTTCAAACCGGAGGTCTATATGTTTAAAAGGATTTTGGTTGCATTGGATCGCTCGGAAATGGGGCAAAAAGTTTTTGAGCAAGCATTAACTCTAGCAAAGGTAACACAAGCTAGCTTAATGCTACTGCATGTTCTATCTCCAGATGAAGAGGGTAGTCCTTACACACCTATGTTATCTAATTTTGACTATTATCCAGGATTGAGTAGTCAAAGCTTTGAGGTCTATCAAAAGAATTGGGATAGGTTTAAAAATGAAGGCATTCAAATATTGCAATCTTTGTGTGCCCAAGCGAACACAGCAGGTGTTGCCACTGAATTTACACAAAATCTTGGTAATCCTGGACGGATGATTTGTGACTTAGCTCGTAATTGGAACGCTGACTTAATCGTTATGGGGCGCAGGGGTCGTTCTGGGCTAACAGAGTTATTTCTCGGTAGCGTCAGCAACTACGTCCTCCACCATGCCTTTTGTTCTGTACATGTTGTGCATCTTCCAGTCACCACAAAAGATGAAGTTGCAGTACACACTACAAATGCTGTAGGGGTTAAATGAGATTGGGGAATGGGGACTGGGGAAGAGGACGCGGGGACGCGGGGACGCGGGGACGCGGAGAAAATTTCTCCCTCATCCCCCTCATCTTCCTCATCCCCCTCCCGCTTACTAGTGATATAAAATACTCAATTTTCAGTAGCGATCGCCATTAAGAAGCTTGAATAGGTAACTATCGGCTGGGAACCCTAGACTAGACTAGTAAGTACATAGGGTAACAATTGAAGGATACTATGATGAGCGATCGCGACTATACACTAATCATTGACAAAAGTGGTAGTATGTCCACCCCTGACCAAGTGGGTAATAGAAGTAGATGGGATATAGCGCAAGAGTCTACACTCGCCCTAGCCAGAAAGTGCGAACAGTTTGATCCTGATGGCATCACTGTTTATGTCTTTTCTGGGAAATTTAAACGCTACGATGATGTCACCTCCGCCAAAGTAGTGCAGATATTCCTTGAAAATGACCCTGCTGGAACAACAAATTTAGCCGGTGTACTTCAAGATGCGCTCAATAATTACTTTCAACGCAAAGCAGCAGGTAAAACCAAGCCCAATGGTGAGACAATCTTAGTAATCACCGATGGAGAACCAGACGATCGCCGAGCTGTATTTGAAGTGATCATTAATGCCACTCGTCAGATGGAACGCGACGAAGAACTAGCAATTTCCATGGTTCAAGTAGGCTCGGATGCCCAAGCAACTAAGTTTCTTAAAGCTTTAGATGACCAACTGCAAGGTGTTGGTGCAAAGTTCGATATCTGCGATACAGTCACTTTAGACGACTTAGAAGACATGAGCCTTGCAGATGTACTCATGAATGCCATAACTGATTAATCAGTCAATAGTCAAAAGTTAATCGGAAAATGGGGAGTAGGGAGTAGGGGAAGAGGTATTTTTGTCCCCTGAGTGTCGGCTATTTACCCGTGGGAGACTAGTTTTAAAACAGAGGCGTTGCTGAATTTAGCAATAAATTTTCTGGGGTGGGCATCTTGCCCGCCAGAAAATTTAAGGGACGGGTGAGACGCCCATCCTACAGAACCAACTAAATCATCTTGCAAATAGGCAACGCTGCAAAAATGAGATTATAGAGTGTATCGTACAAATTAGTTTGGAGAATTAAGTAATGCTAGAAAATCGTGACTATACCCTAATTATTGACAAAAGCGGCAGCATGGCAACTCCTGATCAAAAAGGTGGTAGAAGCCGATGGCTAGCAGCACAAGAATCTACTTTAGCTTTAGCTAGTAAATGTGAACAGTTTGACCCAGATGGCATAAATATCTATGTTTTTTCTGGTAAATTCAAGCGCTATGAAAATGTGACATCAAGTAAAGTATCGCAAATTTTTCAAGAAAATGATCCTTCCGGCACCACAGATTTAGCAGCTGTATTGAAACATGCTACCGATGATTACTTTCAACGTAAAGCATCTAGTCAAACTAAACCAAATGGTGAAACAATTTTAGTAGTTACTGATGGCGAACCAGACGATCGCAAAGCAGTGATGAAAGTCATCATCGAAGCTTCCCGCCGTATGGAACGAGATGAAGAACTCGCTATTTCTTTCATTCAAGTCGGTAAAGATCCTCAAGCTACCCGTTTTCTCAAAGTCTTAGATGATGAACTCCAAGGAGCGGGTGCTAAGTTTGATATCTGTGACACAATTACTATGGAAGATATGGAAGATTTGAGTTTATCAGAAGTGTTACTTAATGCCATTAATGATTAGTATCACCACATTAAATTCAAAAATCAAAAACTTTTGTTTTAAAAGATAGGTAAATTTTCAACCTATTTCACTAACCATAGCTTTTACGGTATTTATAAATCATGGATTCCATTGATAAGCTGTTAGCTGAACTGCAAGATGAATACAAGCAAGGAAAACCCGAACAACAGCAGTCAAAATCAACCGCAGCCCAATCATTTATTCAACCACCGTCAAAATCTGCTTCTTTAATAGATAACCTTTTATCAGAAGTTAAAGCTGATTTTGCCGAAAAAGATGCTGCTCTCGAGTTGCAAAAACAGCAAGAACTTCAACAACAAAGAATTCGCCAAGAACAACTCAAAGCTAAACAATTAGAGGTGTTAAAAGTAGAAGCAAAAGATTGGTTAGCAAAACTAGATCCATTATCGCCAGAGGGACTGTGGTTTGAAAGGTTTGCTGAAACATACTCTTCAAAAATAGAAGCAGCAATTGAATATTTACAAACTAATCAATAAATTTTCGGGGAATTGGGAATTGTATAATCTCTTTACTTCCCCGCGTCTCCCAGTTGGTGAGTTTCGGCTATGCGGTAATCGAGCGAAGTCGAGATTTAACTACCGCGTACCCCTACTCTTAAGCAAGCTACGCATAGCGTCTTTGATAGGAGAAGTCGAACCTCATCCCCTTTATTTCTCAGTGCCTAACCCATGATAATGTTGCACAGCCCATTCATGCATTGCATAGAGAATTGGTTGCAAACTCTCTCCCAAAGGTGTTAATGAATATTCTACTTTGGGTGGGATTTGAGGATAAACTTCTCGATGAAGAATACCATCTTCCTCCATTTCTCTAAGTTGTTGAGTGAGCATTTTTTGTGTAATTCCGGGTAAGGCTCGCTGCAATTCACCAAACCGTTTTACACCAGCCATTAATTCTCTAATAATTAAAACTTTCCAGCGTCCACCAATCACCTTTAGTGTAGTTTCTACTTCACAAGTTAGCCTACTGTGGTTTTCTGCTTCAGCTTTCATAGTTTCTTTTTAGTAAGTATCTTACTTTTAAGTGCCTACTTTTTATCTTATCTTTATATAGTCTAAAGTTAATTTGAAAAGTATTTTCTAGCTCAATCTGTGAGCGTTGTTTTCTGCTGAAAATTTACCCATGGCAAATATCCTCCATATTGATACTAGTCCGCGTGGTGAGCGCTCTCATTCACGCACATTCACCCATAAGTTCGTCGCAGCTTGGAAAGCCGCTCATCCTGAAGATACATTAACGTATCGAGACTTAGGGCGCAATCCTGTACCCCATGTAGACGAATCTTGGATTGCTGCGGCTTTTACACCACCCAATGCACACACACCTGAAATTGCTCAGGCGATTAAAGTTTCTGACGCTTTAATAGATGAGTTGCAAGCGGCCGATCGCTACATTTTTGGTGTGCCAATGTACAATCTGAATATACCCTCCACCTTTAAAGCTTATATTGATCAAATTGTGCGCGTTGGTCGCACCTTTGCAATAACCGAGCAAGGTGGCTATCAAGGGCTATTAGAAGGGAAAAAGTCGCTAGTAATTACAGCCCGTGGTGGTAGCTTTACAGGCGATAGCCCCTTTACACCCTACGATTATCAAGAACCCTACTTAAAAGCAATTTTTGGGTTTATCGGGATTACAGATGTTTCTTTCATTCATCTGGAAAATCTCAACGCTGGTGATGCTGCTCGTGAGGAATCTTTTGCTCAAGGTCAAGAAGCGATCGCTCATGCAGTAGCTAGTTGGTAATTATATGAAAATCCCATTTGAGTTGTAAGAATTCTCGTAAGGAATTCCTCGCTTGTCCATCAATCGCGTATTTGGTGTGACAAGCCTAGAATTAGGTTAAGCCAATTACGAATTATGCGCTTCGCAGCGTAAGCTAAAAAACATCTAAATTACATAATCAAATTAAATAAAACTCTTGTGGAGTGGGCATCTTGCCCGCTCTAATTATGCAAGTTATATGTGGAACAGCTTAACCCTGTTTTGTCAGTTTGGGAGAAGCCTATCGCTGAAAGCCTTTTGGA
>NZ_JCACKM010000228.1:0-8321 GCF_059505385.1 Desmonostoc vinosum | reverse complement strand
GGTGCAACCAGAGAAGGTGAGAGGTATAGGTTGGGAAAAGGGATCGGGTTAATAAAAATTACCAGCAGGACAATGAATGGTACACAATGCTGTACACGTCGCCTGACATGCTGTATCTCCTGTCTGGTAATGCTCATGGTCACTGGCTATGAGCTACAAATGTATGGCTACGCCAAATGTTTTTGAGAGAGTGCTGTGTATCACCACAGCGTTTTGCTCTTGCAAATTAAAAAGCGATCGCTGCCGTGGAAAGTACACGATCGCCAATTCATTCAAAACCGAAGAGGCACATGAATAATACAACTGTAGCACCAATTCCAGTACAAGACCCCTTGACAAGCCGCGATCGCCGCATCATTAGTGAGATTGTTGGTTCTGAATCAGAAAACATCCGTACAATCTGGATTGAAGCCGGGATTACAGTATGGGTGCAGTTCGTAGATGGAGGGCGTCTAGCCTTTGATCGCAACTGGTTTGCAAAAAGAGTGCAACAGGTTAAAGCAACCCTGGAAGAAACCCTACGAGAACGCAATGATCGCCTGGCTGTTGAACTAGAACAAGCTTGTGCGAAGTTAGGTTTGTATCACGGTCAAATAGATTGGCTCTCGTTCAGCACCAAGCTCTATCAGGAAGCTCAATTGGTAGGATTCGTAGGGTACAGCCTGGAGAATGGTTTGCCCTACTCTAGACCACATCAGTACGGGCCGAATCGGTTTGCACAAAGCTTGGAGGGGGTGATCGCACTCTTAGTCAAGAAGCCAGTAGCGGCGTAGTTCATGGGCGTTAAACCAAATCTTCAAAGTTTAACGCCTAAACGTACACGACTTTGTATCAATTACAACAGGGTATCACAATGGGAATAGCTGCATACAATCGAGGCACAAGGGTAATCGCCCAACAGATCGCTCGTGAGCAAGCAGAGCATCAAGAAGAATTTGGTTATCAGATTGCTGCTGAGAATAAAATCAGGGAGCAATCGGAGCGAATCAAGCTTCTGGAGATGGAACTTAACAAAGTCCAGCGTGAGATGAAGCGTGCCCAAAAAGCTTATCATTGCAGAGGTGTGATGATACAAGTCCTGAAGGAAGAAGTTACAGTTCTCAATCGTAGAGTAGAGCGGATTAAAAGTTTCTCTGCTGTTCGTCAAGAAAAACTTGAAATAGTATGTAAAGCCTATAAGAAGCTGCGACAAATACTTAAACTTGCCCTAATCCCTGAACAGTATCACCATTATCTAGAGATAGTCGAAGAGTTATTGAGTGTCAAGTGATACACTGACCAAATCTTCAAGGTTTAACGCCAGTACTCGAAGGTAAAGGCGATCGCATTCTTGAGAGTTAAGCCAGCAGTCGCGGCGTAGGAAGTGCGATGGCGTAGTTCAGTTGTGTAGGAGGGCTACGCCATTTGTAGGCGAAAGTACAGCAACTCAAAGAATTCTCACTATGACAAATACTACTGCAAAAACTCCTGAGCAATTGACCGCAGACTTGGAACAGTTTACAGGTTCGCAAACTATTTACAGGCACTCGCTAGGTATGCTTCGCTACACTGAGGGAGTGAAATATCTAGCCCAGGAAGCACAATGCTATTGGTTGCTAGACGCAATTGGCTCTTACCAGCACAGACTTCTAGCCAATCCCAAGCTGAAGGAATTTCAGATATGGCGGCTGGCAGTTAAGGATGAGTCGGGTGTGCTGATTTGTGAAGAGGATACGGACATTGAAGTGTTACGGCAGGTGATAGAGTATACTGGCTTTCCCCTGCCAGGTATTACGCTGTATTTGACGGATAAAGTGTTGATGTTACCGAGTGAGTATTGATTTGTGTTCAGTATATTGTGAAACAAGTCAGTCATAATTGTTTAAGTTCTTCAGGAGAGAATGTGGAACCGACAATAGAACAGTTAAAATCGTTTTATCAAAGATGCGTTAGAGCAAGTAACTTGATGTTACCAATTAATGTTGTCCGGTTAGACGAGCGCACTTTGAGATTATTTGTGTTGGTGGGAGAGACAATAGAAATTGAGATTTACCCAAACGGGGAGGTCATCATTAAATGACGCAACTAAATTTTGATTCCATGTCAGATAAAGAGCTACTAGCTTACGTTAGGACACACCCAAGTGATACAGAAGCATTTCACAAGTACATGGATAGATTAGATGCCCGTCCTGGAGTCGTTTGCACTACAGATGAGGAATTTGAAGCGGAATTGCTCAAGCGAATCAACGGACAGCAACAGCCGTAACAACCAATTATTAAGCACCACAATACACCAAAACATAGCGCGGTTTGTGAATAACAGACCGCTTTTTGAATAGCAGAGATATCTCAATCAAAAAACACAATTTAGAATTGACAGAGTGAAAATATGCAATCATCAATTACATTTCCGTATAACTGGGGACAACCGAAGTTCAGTCGGGGCGATCGCACTCGTCAAGGAGTTATCAAAGATATTCAGCTTTGTTCTGTAGACAGACTGTTAACTTGTCAATGTCAAAATATTCAACCCTGGGTTTACTGGGTGCAAGTCAGTAGTGATTCAACAGATTTAAAATATTTTGATGAGCATGAGATTCAAGCATTATCACCATCAGAAGTAGAGGCACAGATTTTAGCTGAAATTGATTGGTGCTTAAGTCGCTTGGTAGTTTTGCAAGCTGAATTGGGAGCCGACTTAAAGATTAATACGCCTTTTGGACGTATCCCTAAGCTACCAACAGTAAGTCAATATACAGGCTCTTTCTTCACGTCGAGATTATCTGAGCCTAAACGTGAGAAAGTCGCTTAATTAACATGGCGATCGCAGCTGAGGACATGATCGCCTACCACAACTTCTAACAAATATGGACAAACAACAAGAGATTCAATCAGCTTGGGATGCTCTGATGTCCCTTAATAAACGCTGGTTTGTTTCGACAGGTTTTTATGCTTTGGGAAACGCTTATTTAATTAGTGGCAAGAACCCTACGTACAAAAACCAAATTGTATTGGTAGAGCATCGGCACAAGAGCCAAATTAACCACTGGGATTGGACAATTAAAAAGTCTCAATGCAGTCGTCAGCCAACCATCACTACAAATGGCGATGATGGCGAGGGGAATTTAAACAGGAAAGCGCCATCTCTGAAAGTATACAGCTAACCCTCTATCGCTGCGTGTTCTTTGTAGTGATTAAGTGATAGCTACAATCTATGAACAAATTTTTGTTTGGCTTAGTTTTAGGAATTTTGATAAGTGCTATAGCCTCAAAATTCTTCATTGATAATGCCCTCTTTCGGCTTGCCTACTGCAAGTGGGGGGCTGTTGAACAATTGTGGAACTCTAAATAGTTGCCGATGTAGTAAATATGAAACAGCCATGCTTTGATTGTCTCTTCCAGAAATCTATCAAATATGCGCTTTCTCCTGAAAAAGCGAGTGATATTTTGCATGGAATTACTCACGATAAAAGTTTTCATTGCCACAAAACTGTAGATGATTCTAAATCTCATGAAGGTCAGATTACTTCTAATTCAAAGTTGTGTTTTGGTGCAGCTTTATTTTTAGAAAATACTGTTAGTGGCGGTTGTCGGTCAAACGTAATGTTTAGATTCGGTTTGATGCGTCAAGAATTCAGCATTAATGATCTACGCTCATGTGAGAGTGTGTATCAGAGTTTTGATGAGTTTTTGAATGGCGTGAGTTATTAGGGACAAAGCGATTTGTTGATGACAAGTCGCTTTTATATTGGGTTGAAAGTAGTAGCTTCATTTTCCAAACTAAGTTAAAGCTACGCTTCATGAAAATTGAAATAATTCTAGGTTACTGATATGGTACAAGCAATTGCTAATCCCAACGAAACTTTTCTTACTGATGCGGTAATTGAGCGTTACAACTTCTCCCAACTCAATAAAACGCGCATTAGATTTAGGATTCAGTTAAAGAAAAGCACCAAGAGTGCGGCTCCTAAGTGGGCAGATGTGTTGACAGCAGAAAAAACTGAAGCAGAATCAGACCTTGTTAAAGCTACAACTTCGGAAGTAGGTTTGCGGGGTGTCAAGGTATTTAAAAAGTTAGATGAAGCAGCTGCTCAACTACGTACTGAAATTGCCGCTGTACAAGAGTGGATGTCTGCTGATGGCGGGGATTGGGTTTGCCCAATTGACCTTGCACATTTGGTTTGGAGTCAATTGATCAATATTAGAGACAATGTTGCTCCCGCTCTCAGAAATCAGCTAAAAGTTGATTACGAAGTGGGACTAATCGATTATCAGCAACGAATTGATAAATTCCTTTCGTTGAACGCCTGGGAACTACCTATAGATAAGCAGGAGTCAGTCAAAGCTAATCTGCTAAGAGCATTTCCCACTCTTGTTGAACTTGAAGACTATTTACAAGTAGTCATCGGACGACCAGTTATTATTCCCGCACTGTCTGAACAACTAAACCAGCAACAGGCTGAATGTTTAGACCAGATTACACGATTTATCCAGCAGTATGACAGCAATTTGGAACAGCGTTTAAGAGAATCTGCTCTAGCCGTTGGTGAACAACTAGCAGCCCAACTCCTTGAAGAACTAGCTGATTGGGAACCGGGACGTAAACCAGTCCAGTTCAAGAAGAAAATGGAACGCCATTTGATGAAAGTTCAGGTGCTGTTAGCGAATGCTAGCCCAGAAGCTGGAGCGAGTCTTGCTCAAATGATGGAGCATCTCGATTCGATTGTAAATGATCCTGCGATTGAATCTAAGAATCTTGGTTCAGGTGAGCGATCGCAACTTCAGCAGAAAATAGATGCAATCTACTCCAAGCTAGTCGATGAGCAACGCAACTTGCAATCACTTGCCTCTGACGACGTTGGCTTGTCGAAAGCTACGGTGATGCAATTTAAGTTCCGTTAGATAAAAAGCGATGCCTTGATAGTATCGGGGCATCGCACTAATGCTAGTATTTCAGGTTTTAATATGTCACATTTTTCAAAAATTGCAGTCAAGTTTAAAGACCAATCCTGTTTGGTTGAAGCGTTGCAGCATTTTGGCTTCCACCCTCAAATCCACGAACAGCCGATTAATCTATACGGATATCAAGGCGACAAAAGAGAGCAAATGGCTCATATAATTGTACCCCGTAATCAAATTAGTGGACTCAGCAACGACCTGGGGTTTCACTGGAACGGTATAGAGTACGAGTGCATTATTTCAGAGTATGACCAACAGTACGGTCAAGCACAACTCGGATTAGGTCTAGGGCCACAGTTCTTGCACAAATTGCAACAGCACTACATCAGCTTATATCTGCCAAAGCTTGCTATGCAGTTTGGGGGTGAAGTCGTGGAAACCGTAACTTCATGTTCGGTCACTACGGTTCGAGTCGCTCTGCCAACTCAACAATATACTAGGAGGTAAGATGTCACACTTCTCAAATGTTAAGACTAAACTCACCAATCGCGAGTGTTTGGTACAAGCTCTGACGGATCTAAACTTATCACCACGAGTTTACAATACACCACAGCCACTCAAGGGCTACTATGGGGACTCGCAAGGGCAAACCGCAGAGATTGTTGTTACTGGTCGGACTATTAAAGCCCGTGCAGACATAGGTTTCAAGTATAAGCAAGAGAGTGGTGTGTACGATATCATACACGACGCTTACGAGACAAACCCTCGGCTGGGAAAAGATTTCTTTAGCCACAAACTAATGCTGGCATACGGTAAACGTATGGTTCGTGCCAAAGCTGTTGAATTACAAGAACAGTTTGGTGAATGTGCAATTAGCGAAGAAACCAACGGCACGATGCAGACCCTACACCTGACATTTAGCGGACATCAGGAAGTTCAACATTTTGCTAGGAGATAATTATGGAACGTTCAATACTGATTCATTTCGATAGTACTACAGGGGAAGTGCAAGTAGAAGCAGAAGGCTTTGAGGGGGTGTCTTGTCTAGAAGCGACACAGCCGTTTGAGGAAGCGTTGGGAGTTGTGGAGGGTGATCGCACTTACAAAGAAGAAGTGCAAACCCAACAGCTACGAACTACCAGCACTAGTCAAACGCGCCTGCGTCAGTAATCAATAATCAGTTATCAGTTCTTACAAGGACTGGTAACTGATTTGTCAAAGAGTGGCGATGCCAAATAAAGAACGAAGTTTTATTTGTGATTTGCTATGAACTTGGAAAACCTGATTCTCACCATTGATTCACAAATTCCGATCGCTGCGGTTGATGTACTCTCACCCGATGAAGCGACAATTATTGGGTGGTTAACTACACAGGCACAACAAAAGCTATCGAGTCCTGTGTTCTTCTGGAATTTGGGCGTCTCTAGCTTAGAGCAATGCCTAATTGCTCCTGACGGAGGCTTGGTATTTAAACCAGTTCCAGAATATAAGAAGCCACCCCAAGCAGATCCATTATTGTACGTGTTCGATTACATAAATAATTTCAGCGGTGTCGGTGTGTTTATTCTTGGTGATGTTCACCCTTTTGTTGCAAAGAATTCCCCACAGTTCTCATGGGAGATTTTGAGCCGGGTGAAAAATCTTTATCACAGGTTGAAGCCGACAGACAAACGTATTATACTGCTGGGTCAGAACATACAGCTGCACGAGTCTTTGGTACGGCTTATCCCCTATTGTGAAGTGCCTCTACCAACTGTTGACCAGATTCAAGAGCATATAGAGTCTTACTTGGTCTATTTGCAAGAGTCGGCAACAGAACAAGAAATTAATTTTAGCGTTTCACTGACTGCCCAAGAGAAAGAAACTTTAGCAAGGGCAGCATTAGGGCTAACGCTAGAGGAAATCAGTGATTTCTTGCGGCTAACTGTTAAAGAGCGTTTAAGTAGCAATGGTATTGTGATTGATGCCACACTCACACAAGGAGTGGTAGAGTACAAAACTCAGCTGCTGTCTGCTATGGGCATTGAACTTGGCAAACCAGCCACAATCGGTTTTGGTGGACTCGATAACTTGCGCGAATGGTTGACTCGTAGGCGGCGTCTATTCACCCAACAGGCCCGAAGTCTCAATTTGCCTCAACCCAAAGGTGTGCTACTGGCAGGGCCTCCAGGTACAGGTAAAACGAGCGTTGCCAAAAACATCGCCACTATACTGAATCTACCATTGTTGCAGCTTGATATTGCATCAATGTTAGGTTCTCTTGTAGGTGAATCTGAAGGTAATGTCAGACGCGCTCTTAAGACTGCCGAAGCGATCGCCCCGTGCGTGTTGTGGATCGACGAAATAGAAAAGGCGCTCTCAGGCAGTGGAGACACCAGTGGAGTCAGTCAAAGGATTTTGGGCAATATCCTCACATTTATGAGTGAGTGTACAACTGGGGTATTCGTTGTGGCAACCTGTAACGACCCCTCAGCATTGCCAACTGAGTTGAAGAGGAAGGGAAGATTTGATGAGAACTTTTTCGTCGATCTACCTACACAGCCGGAGCGTGTACAGATTCTCAAGATTCATCTAGAACGATTTGGGATCAAGGTAGAAGAGGAATACCTTGAAGCGATCACTCTTCACACACCCAAATTCTCAGGAGCCGAACTCGAAACCCTCGCAGCCGAAGCCGCACTACTGGCATTTGATCAGGGGCGTCCGCAGCAGGTTACGCTTGCTGATTTGGAAAACTGCTGTCAGAGTATCACGCCTTTGGCTGTGCAAGATGCAGCAGCAGTGGAGCGAATGCAGGCATGGGCATCTACGGCAAGACCAGCTTCTAGCCCAGTAGTGCAGGCGACGAAACAAACTTCATTGCGTACTGCTAAGTTTCGCAATCTGAATTGATCAAGAAGGGGAAGGGGGCAGGGGGAAAGGGGAAAACCTTGCCCCTTGTGGGCGACCTGTTCACACATGAGTCCCTTTTCCCTTTAACCTTTTCCCCTCTTTTTATGCTTGGGCGATTGTCCCCGGCCCTGAGTGTGGGGGCGATCGCAATTATTGAACGACTTACACGACAACAAAATATCGCTTCGCGCTTTGCTGTTGAAAACATTGAAAATATTAAAAGGAGAAAAGAGTGAAAAATCAAAGCTTATACGATGCAACTGTTACAGCACTTACTGAAAGAGGATGCCCCAAAGATTTGGCTATTGATGCCGCAGCGGTGGTGGCCAAAGATGACCCAGTTAAACCGGATTTAGGACGAACACCAGTAGACCAAGAAATTATCAAAAAGTCCTTACCTTATTTGCAAAATCAATAGTTATTTTCGTGTGAATGTTTGATTTATAAACATTCACCTATTTATCCATTAAATCATCAAAAATTATGGAAACATAAAGTATATAAGCAAATTAAAGGGCGATCACCAACAGCGTAGGAAACTTTGGAAGC
>NZ_JCACKM010000227.1:0-8364 GCF_059505385.1 Desmonostoc vinosum | reverse complement strand
TGGGGACTGGGGACTGGGGACTGGGGACTGGGGACTGGGGACTGGGGACTGGGGGGATGAGGGAGAAATAATCAATACTCTTTCCTTATTCCCAATTCCCCAATATGAGTCATTTGTAAAGTTATGTTAACGAAAATATCACAAAACTCATGATAATTCGTAACAAAAAATGATCCAACGACATAGTATAAACAAATAAGGAGATTGAAAAACGCGCTTAGAGAAAGGGTAGAGGTTGTTCGCTACCTAATTAATCAAGTCCTTCAATCTTTTAAGAAATGCAAAGTCTTCCAAATTTCTGAATCGGAAATAAAAGAAGACATTTAGCTGGTAACTCATCAACTGGCTTAGCCTTCCCAAGACTGTTTAGACAGTCTAGCGCCAAGCTTAACCAAGTCCGGTTGTAATCTAAAACCGTAATCAACAAAACACATTAGGAGATTGATATGGTTCTCGACGCATTTGCAAAGGTGGTATCTCAGGCTGACGCACGGGGCGAATACCTCAGTGGTTCTCAACTAGATGCTCTAAGTGCTTTAGTTGCTGATGGCAACAAGCGTATGGACATTGTGAACCGCATTACCAGCAACTCATCAGCGATTGTTGCGAATGCGGCTCGTGAATTGTTTGCTGAGCAACCACAGTTGATTGCTCCTGGTGGTAATGCTTACACCAGCCGTCGGATGGCTGCTTGCTTGCGCGACATGGAAATTATCTTGCGCTACATCACCTATGCAATCTTCTCTGGAGACGCTAGCGTTCTAGATGACCGCTGCTTGAACGGTTTGCGTGAAACCTACTTAGCTCTGGGTACTCCTGGTGCTTCTGTAGCAGTGGGCGTTAAGAAAATGAAAGATGCAGCGATCGGAATCGCTAACAACCCCAACAACATTACCAGAGGCGATTGCAACAGCTTGATTGCTGAATTGGGCGGCTATTTTGACAAGGCTGCTTCTGCTGTTGCTTAAAGCGCGATCGCGCTATGGGTAACTCGTAAAGGTTGCTATTGATTACAAGTCCGTTGCTACGTTTTTGACAAAATAATTGGGAGATAAGCTAACAATGAAAACCCCTCTAACCGAAGCAGTAGCTGCTGCTGATTCTCAAGGACGCTTCCTCAGCTCTACCGAACTCCAAGTTGCATTTGGTCGCTTTCGTCAAGCTGGAGCTAGCCTACAAGCAGCTAAAGCTTTGACTTCCAGCGCTCAAACCCTAGCTCAAGGTGCAGCTCAAGCGGTTTACAACAAGTTCCCCTACACCACCAGCACCTCTGGCCCCAACTATGCCTCAACTCAAGTTGGTAAAGACAAGTGCGTTCGTGACATCGGTTACTACCTCCGCATGATCACCTACTGTCTAGTTGTAGGTGGTACAGGCCCATTAGATGATTACCTCATCGGTGGTATTGCTGAAATTAACCGGACATTCGAGCTATCTCCTAGCTGGTACATTGAAGCTCTGAAGTACGTTAAAGCTAACCACGGTTTGAGCGGCGACCCTGCTGTTGAAGCTAACTCTTACATCGACTACGCTATCAACGCTCTAAGCTAGTTGATAATTTTGCCCGGAGGGGCATACAATGACTGGCATTTGTTAGTGATTGTTTACCCTTCCGGGCATTGTTTTTTTAATTACGAATTACGAATTACGTTAGCGCAGCGTTAGCGACGAAGGAGCGTCATTACGAATTACGAATTATTTTATAGAGAGTAAAGAGTTGGGTGAAAAACTTTTTTCGTCCTTGAGCTAAGGACAAATGACTATTGACCCTTGACTTCACACAATGGAAAACGAAACTGGAATTCAGGAAGATAACCTATTAACAGTAGAGCAAGCGATCGCTAATCTCCAGGGTGAAGATTTAGGATTACGCGTATATGCAGCTTGGTGGTTAGGGCGGTTTCGAGTTGATGCCCAAGAAGCAATTGAAGTATTAATAGCAGCACTTGAGGATGAGGCAGATCGCACCGAGGTAGGTGGTTATCCTCTGCGACGCAATGCAGCGAGAGCATTGGGAAAACTGAACAATCGCCGGGCGGTTGCGCCACTAATTAAGGCGTTGGCATGTTCTGATTTTTACGTTAGAGAAGCAGCAGCGCAGTCTCTGGAAATGTTGAGGGACTTGTCTTGTATTCCAAAGCTGATTGCACTGTTAAACGATAGTGTACCTGGAACACTACCCGCCCCAGAACCACCACAACTTGTCCAACCCTTTGACGCCATTTTAGAAGCCTTGGGAACTCTAGGCGCAACAGATGCAATTGCTGATATTCAACCCTTTTTGAATCACCCCATTCCTCGAATTAAATATGCCGCAGCCAGGGCAATGTATCAGTTAGCCCCCGAACCACAAGTAGCAAATCAATATGGCGATCGCTTAATACAAGAACTCTCCAATCCAGATTTACAATTGCGACGGGCTGTATTAGCGGATTTAGGGGCAATTGGTTATTTACCTGCGGCAGAGGCGATCGCTCAAACATTAGCAGAAAATAGTCTCAAACTGATTTCTCTTAAAGGTTTGTTAGAAAAGCAACTGCAACAAACTACGCCACCGAATTTATCTGACGGGGCAATTCAGGTGATGACATTGATGGATGAATTGCTCTAGGATATTTCTAGCTCCGGCGATTAGAAATCGCGCGCCACTTCCTCTACTTGGGGAGCCACTACACAAACAAAACCCACCTTCGTGGGTTGGGTTTCAAGACCTCGATATTCCCTCATTTAGAATCTTTAAATTGTCTAATTGGAATATCAATAATAAATTCTGCTCCTTCGCCAGGTTGGGACACGCACTGTAACTTACCTCCATGCTTTTCGATGATTTGGTGACTAATTGAAAGTCCTAAACCTGTGCCTTGACCTACGGGTTTGGTCGTAAAAAAAGGATTGAATAGCTGAGTTTGTACTTCTTGTGATATCCCGAATCCATTATCTTTGATAGAAATTTGGATGCGATCATCTCCGATACGCTGGGTCTTAATATTGATCACTGGATAATGTTTTTTTGCACCTGATTTAATAGACTGACGACATATATCCTCTAAAGCATCGATCGCATTTGCTATTAAGTTCATAAATACCTGATTGAGTTGTCCAGCAAAACACTCTACAAGTGGTAAATCTCCATATTGCTTGACAACTTCAATTCCTGAATGTAACGAATTCAATTTGAGACGATGCTGCAATATTAATAGGGTGCTATCAATTCCCTCATGGATATTGACGGATTTCACTTCAGCATGATCCAAACGAGAGAAATTTCGTAGCGAAAGTACAATTTCATAAATCCTCTCAGCCCCTAATTTTAGCGAGGCAAATAGTTTAGGTAAGTCTTCTGCAATAAATTCTAAATCTGTAACTTTTGCTCGTTGTTTAATTTCTGGATTAGGTTCAGGATAATGCTGTTGATAGAGATTGAGCATCTCAATTAAGTTCTGTGTATATTCGTGAATATGGCTGAGATTGCCGTAGATAAAATTAACTGGATTATTGATTTCATGGGCTACTCCTGCTACTAATTGACCCAAACTTGACATCTTTTCACTATGAATTAATTGGGTCTGAGTTTGCTTTAAATTATCGAGAGTTTGTGAAAGTTGTGTGGCCTGCTGCTGTGTATGTTTGAGCAGTACCGCATGTTGTAGAGCTACTCCTAACTGAGAAGCAATTTGGCTCACAAATTCAATTTCTGACTCTTGCCATTTCCGAGATTTTTCACATTGATGAATACAAAGTAAACCCCATAAATTACCTTGCTTGAGCATCGGCACTACTAAGTTTGCCCTTACCCAGAATCGAGACAACATTGAGATATAACAATCGTCTAATTCCGAGTTATAGATATCTGCTACTGCATGAATATAACCGTGACAGAATTTCTTAGTATACTGTTCGCCTACACAGCGATCATAGACTTTTGCTGCTAAGGTTGAAGGAAAATGAGATGCAACATCTTCTGCTATGACTTCGCCACCTTCATAACTAAATTCAGAATAGAAACGAAAAACCACAACTCGATCAGCATTGAGTACGCGGCGGAGTTCTTGGGTAGTGGTTTCAAAAATCTCATTCAAGTCTAGAGATTCTCTAACTTTGGTGATTACACTTGCTAGAGTTTGCTGTTGTTCTGCTACAAGAGCCAATTGTTGTGTTTGCGATCGCACTTGTTCCACATACTCAGCTTGCTGCAAGGCTACACCTAATTGAGTAGCAATTTGTTTAAAAAATTCTACCTCTGAAACTTCCCAATGACGACTGCTAGAGTGTTGATAAACTCCCAATAAGCCCCATAATTCTTGTCCAACAAAAATCGGCGTAATTATAAAAGCTTTGACATGAAATTGTTCGAGTAAATCAATGTGGCAATCGGCAAATCCCATGCTGTACACATCATTAACCACGAAGGTTTCATTATTGCGATAGCGTCCCCCTTTGGTTTCTTGTAAATATGTGTCATCCCACACAGTATTTACCCCTAGCTTGACATTATTCTGCCATCGAGGATTTGCAGATTCATAATCACTGACAAATTCACCTCCCCAGTCGGCATTAAAGCGATACACTGCTAAGCGATCGCTCTTTATTAATTGACAAATTTCCTCAGTTGTAGTACGGAATATATTTTCCACATCCAGCGATTGCCGCATATTTGCAATGATGCGAGCCAGGGCTTGTTGCCTTTCAATCGATCGCTGTAACTCAATGGTAGAGCGTTGCAAATCGGTATTGCTCTGTTGCAATTCGGCAGTGCGATCGCGTACTTGTTGCTCTAAATTAGTATTGAGGGCTTGTACTTGTTGATACAGTCGATATTGCTTAATAGCAGTGGAAAAGCGCTCACCAAGTGCTTGTGCTAGCTTGACATCTGCATCAGCCCACTGTTGTGCCTGTCCAGTTTTCAGTTCGCGCCATGCCTCAAAAGATTGACGCGGCATCAGTTGACGAGAATCAGTATCAACACAGCCAGCCCAAATAGTTTCTATATCCACTTCATCTCGGAAGATACTTAAGCAGCCAACGACAGTAGAAGCATACAGCAGGGGTACAATCAACAAACCCCGGATTTGCGTGGCTTGGAAGCAAGGAGTGATCGCTCTAAATAAGGGTTCTTTATAAATATCAGCGATCGCCCACAAATTTGTGTCAGAATTGCGCTCATCCGGTGGAGGATTCAAAGCATAAACAGCTCTCATCCAATTCACCGACCATAATTTAGCTCCGATGCTGTCATAATCGCCGGGTGGGCTAGTAGCGGAGTAGAGGTATTTTAGCCATAATCGATGTTCCTCAATCGGTCTACCTGCTCCACGATCAAGTGCAGCAGGTTGTACCCCACAGGTGTAGATTTGTGTAGGTTGTTTATTGTCTGGCAGTAAATAAAGGCGTCCTCCAGAACCTGCAAAAGCAGCTACCGTTTCCTCTAGGGCAGCTTGCAGCTGCACAGTCGGCGTAGTATAAAGTTGTTCGGTAACTTGGTTAATGATAGCTTCTTGACGGGCTTGCTCTCTGACTTGGTTGAGTAAAATAGATTGAGAAATTGCGATCGCTACTTGATCAACTACCGATTGAATCAGCTGTAATTCTTGCTCTGTGACAACTCGTGGTTCTGAATGGTGAGATACTAATAGCCCCCACAATTGCGATGATTGTCGCAGAGATGGTAAAGAATCTTTCCCAGTTTCTTTACTTTGTAAAACAATCGGCACAACAACCGAAGACATGACGTCCATCGCTGTTAAATATTCCACATGGCAAGGATCAACAGGACGATAGCGAATATCTTGCTCTTCGAGGGGTTGACCCGTTTCTAAGTTATCGAGAGGACTAATACCTATTTCGTGTGTTGCTAAATCTACTATTCTGCGTTGACGTGCCCTCACAAATAATTCTCTCGCATACGGTGGAATATCATCTGCAGGAAAATTTAGCCCTAACAGCGGAGGTAAGCGACCTTCTTGAATTGATTCGGCAATCACCAACCCATGACCATCGGGTTGAAATTGGTAAATTTTCACACGATCAGTGCCGAGAAATGAGCGGACTTCCGCAACCGTAGCTAATAAAATTTCTTGTAGTTCTAAAGATTGCCGCACCCGACTAGCAATACGGTGTAATAAAATTTCCTGAGTCAAACTTACATGCTCCGTAGGTAAATCAACCATAAACTTCTTGACTACAGATTTAGTATTTAATAATTTTTATGAGCTATATCTTATACATTCTGATAATCAATAGTTATATATGACAGTCGTAAAAACACTGATATATGAGCTACATACATTGAGCTTACATATGCAATTGTCTAGTTTGTCAAAGACGCTACACGAACACCAGTAATTGTGTAATTGATATATTCCTTAGGATTCGTGTAAAAATAAGTTGAACAATTTAATATTTGTAGTGCGGGCATCTTGCCCGCGCGAGCAAGATGCTCGCACTACTTATTTTTACTTGATGCCTTACGTAGATTATTCTCGTGATGCGCGACGAGGGTTACTGTGCTTTTCACCGATTTGATCCACAAGCGATCGCTCAGTACGATTACTATGGCTGATTGTGGAAACTTCTCAGGACAATTGTGGAATTTATCACTTCGATAAAAATATTTGACCAGCCGTAAGTCATTAGTATTTTTAAACACATACAAAGTAAAGACGTTGCTCTACAACGTCTTTACAAAAATGAGTTCGGATTGAATTAAAGAATCATCTTCAACGACTCATACTATTTCTTAGGGAATATACCAAACCAGTTATAATTTGACCTTGAATAGTCTATGGTATGAATTTTATTGTCATGGAAACCGTTCGATTCATATGTTGTAGACGAACCATCTATACTGTCAGTAATGTTGGTTATATGAATAGAGGGATAACCACCCAATACTGTTTTCTCATCTGCTGAAACAGACTCATATAAAAATGTCTCTTCTTCGATAAATTTGAAGTCGCGAATCGCTATTTTAGTCATTGCCTTAGTTTAGTTACCAATAGTTAATTAGACTAATATATTTTAGATTATTAGCCATTATTTTTTTAGCTATTTTTAAGGTAAATTACAGATAAAATTGTCATATTAATATTTTGAATATAGTGCTTGCAAAACATAATTTATTATTTATTCTTGCAATAAGATATATTTCTATAAAACCTTTTTATCTTATACAAAAAATGGTAGAATCTTTAAAAGTTTTGGTTAAATAGAATTCGCTACTACACAAAGCTTAGTCCACCTCCGTGGACTAAGCAAAAGTTATATCTTTCAAACCCACCTCCGTGGGTTTTATCTGTGTAGCCAAGCCAGTGCGTTGGGCGGCTTTGCCGACTTGTAGACGCCCGGAGGGCGGCTTCCCACAGGGTAGCAACTGGCGCGCGATTACTAATCGCTAGAGCTTAATAAAACCAGGGAGTAATCCAGGAACTACCAAACGTATAATTTGACCTTGAATAATCTACAGTACGAAATCTACTATCGTGGACAGTATCATATTCGTATGTAACCGAATTGTCATTTACAGCGTCGCTGACGTTCTTTATATAAAGATAGGGAAAGCCTCCCCATATAGTTTGTGCTTGTGTTGGAACCAAAGCGTGCAAAAATGTTCCTAAATCAATAGTATAAATATCAAAAATTCCTATCCTAGCCATTATTCCGTCTCCTGCTCAGAATTAATTTGCTCTTTAATTTTAATGATACTCTCATCATCATTGCACCCATCTTCATCAACAAGTTAATAGATAGGTAAAGGATTGATATTTAAATCACTTAATGGAACCAAGGATTAACCCAAGAAGTACCAAATGTGTAATTTGACCTTGAATAGTCTCTGCTATCAATCCTATTATCGTGGAAAGTATGAACTTCAGATGTAAATGAGTGGTCATTTATGGCGTCACTAATGTTTTCTATATAAACATAAGGGAAGCCTCCTAAGACTTTCTTTAATTGTGCTGGAGTTAAATCATGCAAAAACATTCCTATATCAATAGGATAAAAATCTGAAATTCCTATCTTAGCCATTTTTTATCTCCTATTCTTCAGATGATTTGCTATTTTATTCTATATGATTGTTTAGAATATTATCAGCACTTTTTAATTAGATTATATATATAAATTTCATATAAATATCAAATCTAATTAGATTTTTAGGACATAATTTAAAACTTATTTTAATGTTTTATGTCTATATTTTTTAGATAATTGCAAACTTATATTCCAAAAGGAATAGACATACAGTTAAGGACTTATTCACCACAATATTAAGTCTCAGAATTTTATGCGCCGATCTCAAGATGGGAAGATTTTTCTCATTGATTGCGACAATTTGACAAAGCAACTATCAAGTATAAGGTCGCCACT
>NZ_JCACKM010000226.1:0-8444 GCF_059505385.1 Desmonostoc vinosum | reverse complement strand
AAGAGAGGGGTGGAATGGCAACATTCCCCTCGACTCTACCTCTCGGCGGCCACCCGGAATGGTTGATTATAAAGCTGATTTAGTTATTAGTCAGTTATTGTTTGAGGTGATTTTGAAATGGATAAATTAGAAACATATCGTCAAATCATTATTTACAGCACTTTGCAAGTAAATGAAGTACACATCTTAATATGATAAATCTTGTGGGGTGGGCATCCTGCCCGCCCTTGTGTACTTCATTCAGATGAAATGTGCTGTAAATGTTATGTATGCAGCAAAACCCGCATTTTTTAGCGTTCGTCTACCCTTGTGATGACCCGGAGGTAAAAATGGATAAAGTCGAGCTAAAAGAATGTTTGAAAAGTCTAAATTAATACTAACCCCGGCGATTAGAAATCGCGACTATACAGACAAAACCCATCTCCGTGGATTTCAAGAACTCGATTTTCCGTGTTTTCCAAAGGAGGTGGACTAAGCTTTGTGTAGTAGTGAATTTTATTCGCCCAAAATGTTTAGATATTTGTCTATTAGACTTATTGCAAAAATACTTGAACCGTCAGAGACTCAAGTCTCTCCCTAATAGCAAAAGTCCGTTGAAACGGACTAAAAATATATTAGTCGGTTGAAACCGACTTGAGTATCAGCCAGAAAATTTATTTTCTGGCGAGTATCCGACTTTTACAAGAGGTCTATTCTAAATTTTGCAAACCGATCGCAATTTTACTATGCTTCTCAATTTGCCCCATTACTTGTTTGGCGCGTTGAATTACCACCGCTGGTAAACCCGCTAGCCTTCCAGCTTCAATGCCATAAGATTTATCAGCACCCCCCGGTTGGACTTGGTGCAAAAAGATAATTTGGTCGGGTAATTCTTTAACTGTCACCTGATAGTTTGCGACATTTGATAACATTCCCGCAAGTTCGTTTAATTCATGATAGTGTGTGGCAAAAATTGTTCGCGCCCGAATATCAGTTGCGAGATATTCAGCGACAGCCCAGGCAATAGAAAGACCATCAAATGTTGCTGTTCCACGGCCAATTTCATCTAACAATACCAACGACCTAGATGTGGCATGATTAAGAATATTTGCAGTTTCATTCATCTCTACCATAAAGGTAGATTGACCAGTGGCTAAATCATCAACTGCACCTACACGAGTGAAAATGCGATCGCATATTCCCAACCTCGCAGACTTAGCAGGTACAAAACTGCCAATTTGCGCCATTAACTGAATTAACCCCACTTGACGCAGATAACAACTTTTACCACTCGCATTCGGCCCAGTGAGGATGATTAAATCAGTAAGTGATGAATTTCCTACTTCCCCACTCCCCACTCCCCACTCCCCACTCCCTAACTCAGTCGAATTCGGTACAAAAAACCCCGCAGGTAAAGACTGTTCGACCACAGGATGACGCCCATCAATAATTTCTATTTCCCTTCCTGGCAGCATTTCTGGACGACAGTATCCTTGATGCACCGCCAACTCTGCTAAACCACACAACACATCTGCCGCCGCCACCGCACGAGAAAGATTGCGAATTACATCTGCTTGGATACTCACCTCATCCCGTAGTGCGACAAAAATCTCATATTCCAACTGATTTAAATCATCTCTTGCTATGAGAATTCGTGCTTCCCGTTCCTTCAATTCTGGGGTTATGTAGCGTTCCTCGTTTGTTAAGGTTTGTTTACGTATATAATTTGACGGCACCTGGTCGGATTTGGCTCGGGAAATACTGATATAATAACCAAAGGTTTTGTTAAATCCTACCTTGAGTGTAGGTATTCCTGTTTTTGCCCTTTCATCTACTTCTAAATTAGCAATCCATTGCTGATCTGCCTCTACAGTTGCTTTTCTCTCATCCAACTGGGGATTAATGCCAGCGCGAATTAATCCGCCTTCTTTAATGAGTATGGGTGGCGACTCCACAAGATGAACGTGTAATTTTTGTGCTAGTTCTTCGAGGATGGGTGGTACTTTTTGTAAAGCTTTTAAAAAAGGCGATCGCGCATCAGCCACTAAGCGAGATAATTCTGGTAAGCGGGCGAGAGAATCTGCTAAAGCCGCTAAATCTCTAGCGCTAGCAGTACCTGAACTTGCCCTTCCTGTCAATCTTTCCAAATCATAAATTTGCCGCAACAACTGCCGCAATTCCTGACGCAGTGTGGTATTTTCTACCAATTCTTGGATGGTATCTTGCCGTGAGCAAATTCCTTTAATATCAACTAATGGTTGCAATAACCAGCGCCGTAAAGCCCGCCCACCCATTGCAGTACTGGTTCTATCTAATGCCCACAATAGAGAACCGTGATAAGTACCATCACGCACGGTTTGGGTAATTTCTAGGTTACGGCGGGTTTGTTGGTCAACGATTAGATAGTCAGTAGTAGTATAGGTGCGTAGCCTTTGCAGCGAAACCGGGTTTTCTTTTTGTGTGTCTTCTAAGTATTCCAAAAGACCGCCAGCCGCACGGACAGCGAGAGGCAGATGATCGCAACCTAGCCCTTCGAGCGATCGCACTTTAAATTTCTGCAATAATCTAGATCTAGCCTCAGCTTGGGAGAAAGGGACTTGCGATCGTAGGCAATAACAAAATGATGGCGGCAGACATTGTGGTAGATGCGGTGATGTTTCCCCTGGACGTAGTAAACTACCCAAATCGGGAGCATTGCTAGGAACCAATACTTCCGCAGGCTGCAAACGCATTAGTTCTTGTGTGAGATGTTCTAAATCACTACCTTGAGTAGTTAAAAATTCCCCTGTGGAGATATCTGCATAAGCTAAGCCCCAATGATTGGCAGCAATTACCACGGCTGCTAAATAATTGTTGCGGCTTGATTTTAGCATCCCTTCTTCCAGCAAAGTACCAGGTGTGAGGATGCGCGTTACTTCCCGTCTTACTAGTCTGCCGGCGGCTTCTGAAGCGTCTTCTACTTGGTCACAAATTACCACTGCATAGCCTTTTTCTACTAGCATCGTCGTGTAGCGTTCCCAAGCGTGGTGCGGAACACCAGACATGGCCACCCGTCCTTGTTCCCCTGCTTGCTTGCTAGTGAGGACTAATTCTAATTCTTGTGCTAGCGTCACAGCATCTTGGAAATAGCATTCAAAGAAATCTCCCACGCGATACAGCAACATTGAATGAGGATATTTATCCTTTGTTTCGACATAGTGGAGGTACATTTGACTTAGCTTACTGCGATCTACCTGTAGATGGTCACAAATAAAAGTACTCGCGTCAGCTTTGGTAGATGGAGTTTCAGAGTGAGAAGCGGTCATAGATGCTAGGAGTTACGCACAAAAAAGCCACAATATCCGATGATAACGCGATGTCACTAGTGAGGGGCGATCGCTCAAGAATTTTTTACTCTTGGGTGGATTTGTTGGTTGGTTCCATTTTTTCTGTTAGTGTGGTAAAAAGGCGATCGCAGTATCGCGAAGCCTCACGCACCCTAGCAATATTCAACAATTCCAAAAGCTTCGAGGTGTGTTTGATTTTTTGGTACTCACCTTTTATAGTGCTACGAGTTGCAGTTTTTAGGCTTGGTTCTAAACTATCTTTGTCAATATTCTCCACATTAGCATTCTTAGGAATAGCATTTTCTTTAAATCCTTGTCCATAAAATTGCTTCAGAGTTGACACATCAGCAATAAACCAAGCTTCCATTGCTTGTACCATTAAATGGCAGTGACTGTCATCAACTCCCAGTGGTGCATCCCAGTTATCCCTAAACTTCAGATGTTCCCAAGGAGATGGCTTGGTGACAGACGCTTCTGCATCAACAAGCAAAACATTAAAGGCTTCTGGATGAGATTTTAAAGCATTCTTAAAATCACGGAAAGCGTTATTACGAGAACCACAAATAGTAATATTCCATTTAATCTTTTTACTTTTAGCTATTTCTACAATTGGTTTTAAAAATTGGCTAAATCCTTGCCTAATTAAAGCTTTAGTATTCTTTCCATCACCACCACCTTCTATATAAATTCTCATCTCTGTTACCATCGATTACCCCCAATTTCACCCATCCGCCAGAGGTCGCCAATAGTATAATTTTCTAGCCAATTTTTGAGTCTATCAGGTTCAAGGCGGCGCAGGTGAGAACCTTTTTCATCGCGTTCGCATACCAAAATTGATTCAGGATATTCGTTTAAAGCAGAAACTAAAGCATCAGAATGAGTAGTAATTATGATTTGAGTTCGCTTTGATGCTTCTATTAGCATTTCTGCAATAGTCGGTAGAATATCTGGGTGTAACCCTATTTCTGGTTCTTCAATACATATAAGTGGTGGTGAAGTTGGATCTAAAAGTAACGCTATTAAAAACAAATAACGCAATGTACCATCGGATAAACGATTTGCCGGAATAGGTTGAATGAAACCTTCCTCTCGAATAAATATTTGTACTGTACCACCATATATCCTGACACTCAGTTCTTCTGCTGCCGCATAAAATTTTTTGAGTTTATCAAGAATTAATCTATTGCCTATTTTGTGTTGTAAATTATTTAAAACTAGACCTAAATTACTTCCATCTTCTAATAAAGGATGTTCAGGTAAATCAGTTTTTTGAGCATTTCTTGGTTCTGAATATCGCCCCATTTGCCAATGACGATATAAACCAATATTTGAAAACTCATTACTAAGATATGAAAGTTCTGGATACAAGTCAGGGTCTTTCCTTTGTGATAAAACTGACTGATCTGGAACTAAATCTTCTCGACGAAGAGTACGTTCAATACTTCCGGAATCATCGTCTATCTTCTTAATATTTAAAACTGGCCGGCCACGTTGGTATCGATAATAAAAATAGACATCTTGTTCGCCTGAATATCGCT
This sequence comes from Desmonostoc vinosum, assembly GCF_059505385.1. Taxonomy (NCBI): domain Bacteria; kingdom Bacillati; phylum Cyanobacteriota; class Cyanophyceae; order Nostocales; family Nostocaceae; genus Desmonostoc; species Desmonostoc vinosum. The sequence continues at coordinate 3,601 of NZ_JCACKM010000226.1, read as the reverse complement.
GTTCATTCTCTACAGCTTCATCCACTAGTTCTAGTCTTTGTCCAGTTGCAGTCAAACTAACCTGATAACGTAAAATTTTGGATCTTTGAGGGTAATCTAAAGTAGCTTCTATTTTGGCTATTGGATTTTCCTGTTCACCCTTCCACAGAAACTCGCTAACTCCTCCACCTTGCCGAAATGGAGTTGGTAAGTCTGTTGGTGTTGCTTTTAAAATTCCAATTGCTTCAATTAAATTTGATTTACCAGAAGTATTAGCACCTATTAAAACATTTAGTGGTTGCAGTTGAATTTCTTCACTGTCACTTCCATAGGAAAGGAAGTTTTCTAATCGCAGAGTGCGGATAAATTTTTTACCTTCCATTAATTTTTTCTATTTAGTTAATTATCTATATTTTATTAATGTCATGCTTACTAGTAATACCATTTCTTTGTGAAACTGCGCCAAACTCTCCTAAACTCTTATCTTGGCGTTCTTGGCGGTTCGTTTTTAATTTTTTGTACTAAACCTAAGATAATTTAGCGCATCTTTAATACAGAATTGGTATAAGTACGCATATAAAGTCTATGATATCCCAGATTAACTTGACGTTACAGTTGAAAAGCGATCGCTCAAGAATTTTTTACTCTTTGAGTAGCGGTATTATAAACTTCAATTTTTTTTGAATTTAGTAGTTGACAAGTATAAAATTATACTTTAAAATTTAGACATGATAAAGGCGATCCCTCCTTCCGCCAAGAAAAGTGCGATCGCCTTTATCTAACCCCAGATATCGGAGTATAAATACAATCATGGCACAATCAGAAAATTCTGCCCAATCACAGTTAGAACAGTACTTGCGTGGCAAAGATTTTAATCCGCCTACTTTCAATCAATCAACAAAACCTGCATTTCCCAAGAGAGAACCTGTTAAACATATATTGATGGGTTCTGTGAAAGTCGTTACCAGCACAATTCATCAATTGCAGGTAATTGGCTACGCCAGCGTTGGCGACTGGAGTCCACTGCTACTAACCGGCAACGCAGATGAGGTGATGAGTATTTTAATCCGTCAAATTTTGACACAATAACTCACATTTAAAATTAGACGTCTTGCAAAAGTCGGATACTCGCCAGAAAATTTATTTTCTGGCTGATAACTCAAGTCGGTTTCAACCGACTAATAACAGTATTTTTAGTCCGTTTCAACGGACTTTTGCTATTAGGCAGAGACTTGAGTCTCTGACGGTTCAAGTATTTTTGCAAGAAGTCTATTGTAGAGACGTGCCATGGCGCGTCTCTACAGTTTGGTAGGGTGCTTTATGGACGATAGCAACCCAACCTACAAATATTTTTAATTACGAATTACGCGCTTCGCAGCGATAGCGAGTCATCGATAGCTCAGATCTTACACCTTTCAAACTGTCAGTCGCAAAACTTACCTAATTGTTCGGCTTCGCTCTCTACCGCCAGGGATTGTAAATCCCTGTCTTATAGCAAAAGTCCATTAGAAATGGACTAAATGCACAGACAAATAGATATGTAATTTTTATAACTTTATTGCGGCAGACTCATTGTTTTCACTGGTAGGTGCAAGATGTAAGCCTCCCACGGGCGCGATTAACGCTCCCGCAAAATATGAAACAAGCACATTTTTATGAGATTTCTCAAAGCCTTACTGTATAACGGTTATAAAATGTGCAAGTTAAGAGATAGCGTTAGCGAGGTACGAGCGTCAGCGGTAGCGATAGCGTAGCGTAAAGCCTACGGCATAGCTTCGCTTAGAGCGACACAGGAGCGTCGCGTCGTTACGAATTACTTTAGCGCGCATCGCCAATTAGGATAAATGGCGACCAATAAAAAGGATGACGATGGTCTGCAATTAACTTCAACTTAGCTTGTCTCAAAGCTTCACCTTTACTCATCTCCTGCTTCAGATTCTGATAAAAATCAACCATCAATTCCTGAGTTGCTGCATCATCAACTGCCCACAAACTAGCCATTACAGCTTTAGCACCAGCACGTTCAAATATATAAGCAACACCTGCAATTCCTTGACCTTTGGCATTAATATCTAAGGCAGTTTGACAGGCGCTTAAAGTCAGTAATTGTGTACCTTTTAATCCTAATAATGCCGCATCAGCAATGTTAAATTGTGTGTCCGCAAACAGCAATGTGTTATTTTGCAAGTTTAACTTTTTACAATCTGCATTTTGAAAACAGCCATGAGTAGCTAAGTGCAGAAAAGGAAAGCGCAAGGCTTGAGATTTGAACCTTGCAAGGGTGGCTCCATCGCGTATATAAGCTTTACTTCCTGGCAGTAATTGCTCAATTTTTTGGACTTCCGTTTCTGCTCCTGGTAACTTTTGCGGTTCGCGGGGTACGGGATTACCAAATGCTAAGACTGCTTTTTTTGTTTGAGTTGAAATACCTGGCTTCTCAACAAATTCTAAAGAACGAGTAGAGATGCGGCTGAGATAATTAATTGGGTATTTCTCGATTAAATATTGTTGAGTTTTGCTATCTCTGAGCGTTTCAAAAGGCAAATGGCGCAGTTTACCAGTGGTGATAATACTCACTTGTTTATCTGACAGTTTGATGGCATCTTCTACAGGGCGAATAAGGATATCGTATAGTTTGCCGCTAGTTTCGACATAGTCAGCATCACTGTCATCCTGTAGCTGCTGTAGATATTGGGTGAGTAATTTATCAAATTCACTAGCATTAATCGGGGTTTTAATAATATTTAGTTTGTCTTTAGTTAAGACAAAAATAGCAATAGAATTGGGTATGTCTATTACATTCGTCAACAAAACAGGTTGAATTACTACCGTACCTGTGGGGATTGAGGATTTAAGTTTATTAATATCTTCAGGTGTAGTTTCAAATAGTTCTGCGACTTCAGGAAAATCGCGGGATATTTCTGCTGCTTGCTGATAGACTTGCATTTCTAATTGGCGAATCTTTTGAGCTAAAGCTTCCGAATCATTAGTTTGTAGTTGTTGTCTTAATGATTCTAGTTGTTGATTTTGTTGATTCCACTTATTAATAGCTTGCTGTGCTTCAGAGTTCGCAATTTTGGCATTAATTAAGCGATTATAGTCAGCTAGCTCAGATGTGGTGAATAAATTAACCCATTCAAAGGCTTGAGCATCTTTTTTTTGCTCAATTAGGACATGAACTAATGCAGTTGCACTCCAATCATTTTGCTGTAAAAAATTTTGGCGATTTTGCTGCTGCAAACCCCGACGCATTTCTAAAGTGATTTGGAGAGATTTTTCTAAATCTGTAATGGCTTCAGTAGGTCGATTTGTCTTTTGAAATAATATACCCCTATTACCTAAAGTGGTAGCTTCGCCAGAGCGATCGCCCACCGCCCGAAGTATGGGCAGAGCTTGGTTGTAGAATGACAGTGCTTGCTGCTTTTGTCCTAAATCGTTGTAGACTTTACCGATGTTATTGAGTGTGGTAGCTTCGCCAGAGCGATCGCCCACCACCCGAAGTATGGGCAGAGCTTGGTTGTAGAATGACAGTGCTTGCTGCTTTTTTCCTAAATCGTTGTAGACTTTACCGATGTTATTGAGTGTGGTAGCTTCGCCAGAGCGATCGCCCACCACCCGAAGT
>NZ_JCACKM010000225.1:6697-8554 GCF_059505385.1 Desmonostoc vinosum | reverse complement strand
GATGGTTCTCTGACCACCTCAAAATTGGCTCATTCCCTGATTGCCCAAGATTGGAAAGTAGTAGTCATGAGTTTCCCGCAATCGTTAGTTTCTGAACAATCACCCTTACCTACAGGCGTGACGCGCGTCACCCTAGCCAACATGAGCGAAGAACATCTGCAACAACAACTGCAAGCGATCGCCACTCATTGCGGTACAATTGGGGGATTGATCCATCTACATCCAGTATTTACAGGTAGTTACCATCAAGAAATAGAAAAGGCGATCGTTAAACATGTGTTTTTGATGGCAAAACATCTCAAACAATCGCTCAATGAAGCCGCAAATAAAGGACGTGCTTGTTTCTGCACAGTTGCTCATCTCGATGGTGCTTTTGGGTTGGAATATAAGACCAACTTTGGCATAGTTGGTGCAGGATTATTCGGATTAACCAAGACCTTGAGATGGGAATGGCCAAAAGTATTTTCCAGAGCAATTGATTTGAGTCCCTCATTAGATGCTCAACATTCAGTACAGCATATTATTGCCGAACTACACGACCCCAACAACTACATAGCAGAAGTTGGGTATGGTTCCCTTGGCAGAGTTACCCTCATCGCTAAGGCTGGTTAAATCAGTTATCAGTTATCAGTTATTAACAAATCTGATAACTGATAACTAGAGGGTGTTTGTATTTTATCAGGGTAAGAAAATAATTTTTGGTTAATAGCTAGCGAATTTATCTAGAGATTTGATATGACACCAACAGCGCAATTGAATTCATCAGATGTATTTGTGGTGAGTGGAGGAGCGAAGGGAATAACAGCCCAATGTACGATTAAATTGGCAGAGCATCAACCATGCAAATTTATCCTTTTAGGTCGCTCTGAGTTGTTAGAAAATGAGCCAGATTTTGCGGTTGATTGTACAGAAGAATCAGCATTAAAAAAACGCATCATGGAGAATCTAATCTTCTCTGGAGAGAAACCAACACCCATGATAGTGCAAAAAATATATAACCAAATTGCATCTAGTAGGGAGATCAAAAAAACATTAGCAGCGATTGAACAAACAGGAGCAACAGCAGAATATATCAGTGTAGATGTCACACAAAAGGCAGCTTTAAAAGAGAAATTAGCGGCTGCGGTGAATCGTTTGGGCACAATTACCGGAATTATTCACGGTGCGGGAAATTTAGCAGATAAGTTAATAGAAAAGAAAACAGAGCAGGATTTTGAGAAAGTTTATACAGCAAAAGTACAGGGTTTAGAGAACTTGCTGGATTGTGTGAATCCTGAGCAATTGCAACATTTAATTTTGTTTTCTTCAGTCACAGGATTTTATGGGAATATAGGACAGACAGATTATGCTATAGCTAACGAAATTCTTAACAAATCAGCGCATATTTGGAAGCAACAATATCCGCAATCTCATGTAGTGGCGATTAATTGGGGTGGTTGGGATAGTGGCATGGTGACGCCAGAACTCAAAAAGGCATTTGCAGAGAGAGGAATTGAGATTATTCCGGTAGAAGTGGGCACACAAATGTTGGTCAATGAGTTGCATCCAGCGCATCATTCGACGACACAAGTTGTGATTGGCAATCCCATGAGTCCACCACCAGCGCCGTTGGATGCTGAATTAAAAAGTTACCGGATTCGGCGACGATTGACATTAGAAGAAAATCCCTTTTTGCTTGACCATGTAATTGCTGGTAGACCAGTATTACCGGCAACTTGTGCGATGTCGTGGATGATTAATACTTGTGAAGAGTTGTATCCTGGTTATCGCTATTTCAGTTGTAGTGATTTTCGCGTTTTGAAGGGGATTAATTTTAATGAAACTTTAGCTAGCGAGTATCTTGTAGAAATACAAGAA
>NZ_JCACKM010000225.1:0-6597 GCF_059505385.1 Desmonostoc vinosum | reverse complement strand
TGGAAAAAATAGCAATCATTGGGTTATCGTGTCTATTTCCCGACGCCAACAATCCCGAACAATTCTGGCAGAATCTATCGGCACAAAAAGACTCCACATCATCTGAAACAGCTGATTCACTGGGAGTAGACCCCAAAATCTTTTACCAACCCGAAAAAGGACAACCAGAAAAAATCTATTTTCTCAAAGGTGGATTCATCCGCAACTTCCAATTTAACGCCAGCGAATATAACCTCCCCACAGATTTTGTAGACAGCTTAGATAACACCTTCAAATGGTCACTCTACGCCGCTAAACAAGCAATTTTGCATAGTGGTTATTGGGGAAACGAAACAATACTTTCCAAATGTGGCGTGATTTTAGGAACTCTATCATTACCCACAAAACTATCCAATCAATTGTTTGCCCCAATATATCAACAAACAATTGAACCAGCAATCCAAGAGTTATTACAAAACCAAGACTTCCACCTCGCAACCCTACCAACAGCCACTAAATCCTCCCCCTACAACGCGATGATTTCCGGCTTCCCCGCCGCCCTCATCGCCAAAGCCTTCGGTTTATCGGGCAATCACTTCTGTATCGATGCTGCATGTTCCTCATCATTTTATGCCATCAAATTAGCATCGCATTACCTACAATCAGGCAAAGCCGATGTGATGTTAGCCGGTGCAATTAGTTGTTCCGACCCATTGTTTTTACGCATGTTATTTTCCGGGATTCAAGGCTATCCCGACAACAATATCAGTCGCCCCCTAGATAAATCATCTCGTGGTCTAGTCACTGCCGAAGGTATCGGTATGGTGATGCTCAAACGTCATAGTGATGCTGTTCGAGATGGTGACAAGATTCTCGCCACTATTTGTGGTAATGGTCTCTCTAACGATGGCAGAGGTAAACATTTACTTAGCCCCAACTCCACCGGGCAAGTTATCGCTTTTGAACGTGCTTACGCCGAAGCACAACTCAATCCTCAAGCTATCGATTATATGGAATGCCATGCAACTGGCACATTATTGGGAGACACCACCGAATTTAACTCTATAGAATCTTTCTTTGGTCAACACCAAGCATCACCTCTTGTCGGTTCTGCGAAAGCTAATGTGGGTCATTTATTAGTCGCTGCTGGCATGGTTAGTCTCACAAAAGCCATCTTAAGTATGTCTAGTGGTGTGATTCCACCAACGATGAATGTAACTCAACCCATCGGCGATTCTCAGAGTGTGATTAATGCCAAAAATCTGGTCACTACTAACACAACTTGGCCCAACAAATCCACAACTAAATATGCAGCTTTAAGTGCTTTTGGCTTTGGTGGAACTAACTCACATTTGATTTTGGAAAAAGGGGATATGGGAGTATGAGTAAAATCGCTATTGTGGGGATGGACGCCTTTTTTGGTGAATGTAATGGTTTAGATGCTTTTGAAAGTAGTATCTATGATGGCAAACAACATTTTATTCCTCTACCAGAGAAAAGATGGTTGGGAATTGATACCCAATCAGATTTACTCAAACAGTATGGTTTGCCATCAGGCAAACCACCATTGGGGGCATATATCAAAGATTTTGATGTCGATACTTTTGCTTACAAAATCCCTCCCAATGAGTTAGAGAAGCTAAATCCCCAACAATTATTGCTGTTGAAGGTTTGCGATCGCGCCCTCAAAGATGCCAAAATATCACCTAATGGGAATGTGGCAGTCATCATCGCTGCCGAAACGGAGTTTTCTGTCCACCAGCTACAACAAAGATGGAGTTTGTCTTGGCAGGTCAAAGACGGGTTGAATGGGGCAGAAATCGCTTTACCTGCTGAAAAAATCACACAACTCGAAACGATAGTCAAAGATAGTGTTCACCATCAGGTGGAAATTGGTGAGTATCTCAGCTATATCGCTAATATCATGGCGAGTCGAATTTCTTCGTTGTGGAATTTTAATGGCCCGGCGTTGACGATGACTGCGGGTGAAACTAGTGTGTTTAAGGCGCTGGAGGTGGCACAAATGCTACTGGCAACCCAAGAAGTGGATGCGGTAGTGGTGGGTGCTGTAGATTTGGCTGGCGGTGTTGAGAATGTCTTGCTGCGAAATCAATGGGCGACGGTAAATACTGGTGTAGCGACACTAGGTTATGACCAGGGATGCAATGGTTGGACTGTGGGTGAGGGTGCTGGTGCTGTGGTGTTGAAGCGTCATGATGTTGCCCAAGCTGGGGGTGATAATATCTATGCGGTGATTGATGCTGTGGCTTTGGGAAGTGCTGATGCTTTGGTTGTGGATGCTGTGACTATAAATCAAGTCTGCAATCGGGCGTTTGTGGAGGCGGGAATTCAAGCGAGCGATGTTGACTATTTGGAGGTGTCTGGTAGTGGCATTCCCAAAGAAGATGAGGCAGAAATTGCTGGGTTATTGCAGGCTTATCCTCCGGTGGGGGATGGTTTGCATTGTGCGATGGGGAGTGTGAAGGCGAATATTGGTCATACTTATGTGGCTGCGGGGATGGCTAGTTTGATTAAGACGGCTTTGTGTCTTTATCACAGGTATATTCCGGCGACTCCGAATTGGTCTGGTGTTAAGACTCCTGTTGTTTGGGAAGGTAGTCCTTTTTATGTGGCGATGGAGTCGAGACCTTGGTTTGTTGATAAGGAGGGGACGCGGCGAATTGCGGCTGTTAATGGTATGGGATGTGATGGTAGTTATGCCCATTTGATTTTATCGGAGTCGTCTATTCATCAAGAACGTCAAAGTCGATATTTGCAACAAGTTCCTTTTTATTTGTTGCCTGTTGTGGTGGAGTCGCAGGCGCATTTACAAGAGGTTTTAAATCATCTGCAAAAATCTGTTGAAGCAAGTTCTTGTTTATCGACTACTGCAAGTCAAATCTTTGCTAATTTTCAACAGTATTCCCAAAGTCCACAACGAGGGGATGAAAATACTTCTTCTCCCCACTCCCCACTCCCCACTCCCCACTCCCCACTCCCCACTCCCCACTCCCCACTCCCTACTCCCCACTCCCCACTCCCCACTCCCCACTCCCAAACCTACACTTTATCGATTACAGGACGTCACAAAAAAGAGTTACTCAAGGAGATTGAATCTGCCCGTAAGGGGATTAATAATGCTTGGGAGCAGGGTAAAGATTGGCAAACGCCAAGTGGCAGTTATTTCTCACCGAAACCTTTGGGTAAATATGGGTCTGTTGCTTATGTTTATCCGGCGGCTGTTAATTCTTATGTTGGTATTGGTCAAAATCTCTTTCGTTTGTTTCCGAAAGTTTATGATGACACAATATTTAATAGTCTTGCTAGTCGTGCTACCTATATTCATCAACGACTTTATCCGCGCAGTTTGCCAAAATTAACTACTAGACAATTAGAAAATCTGGAAAAGGAATTGTTAGATGATTCTCTAGCAATGTTTGAAACGGAAATTGCTTATTCTCGACTGATTACTACTATTATTCGAGATGATTTTCAAGTCAAACCTCAATGTGTGTTTGGCTATAGCTTGGGCGAAACTAGTATGATGTCAGCCCAAGGAGTTTGGAGTAATTTTCACGGTGGTAGTAATACTCTCAATTCCAGTCCTTTATTTGGAGATAGATTATCGGGTAGAAAAAATGCTGTGCGTGAGTATTGGGGCTTAACTGGTGCGTTAGATTTACCAGACAATCATGTTTGGGTTACTTATGTTCTCATGGCGACGCCATCGCAAGTTAGGGAATGTATCAAGCATGAACAGCGCGTTTATTTAACTCAGATTAATACACCGGAAGAGGTTTTAATTGCTGGGGAACCAGCCGCTTGTCAGCGAGTGATTCAAATTCTTGGTTGTAATGCTTTTGCTGCTCCTTTTGACCATGTGATTCATTGTGAAACGATGCGTTCAGAGTATAAGGAGTTGGTGAAACTTAATACTTTGCCTGCTCAGGATATGACTGGTGTGGTTTTTTATTCAGCTGCTGAGTATCAACCAATTGTAGTTGAAAGTGATGCGATCGCTCACAATATCGCTACGGGTTTGTGTCAACAACTCGATTTTCCTAAATTAGTTAATCGTGTTTATGCTGATGGTGTGAAAATCTTTATTGAAGCTGGTGCTGGTAGTGCTTGTTCTCGATGGATTAATAAGATTTTGGCATCTAATGAACACATTACTGTTTCTCTCAATCGCAGGGGTATGGATGACCATACTGCTATTGTTAAGGCATTGGCGAAGTTAGTTAGCCATCAAGTGAATGTGGATTTATCACTGTTGTATGTTCCACTGGCTACTCCTGCTAATCCCGCAACTCTTAGAACTGTCACTTTGGGCGGTAATTCGATTGTTGCTAGTATTTTGAGTGAACAAAATCGTCAGCTTTTTCAAGATGTTGTTCCCAACTCTCGACGCGATATGCCCTCTACACTTCCTAATCATATCGCTGAAGCAGAATGTAATTCTCATCACATTTTACCATCTCCTACTTTCTCACAATTCTCCATGAAATCTATCATTAATCACGCTTTTGAAATCCCAGAAAAATTACAATCTTCTGAGTTAGAAACAACTAAACAGCCAATTGCTTCATCTATCTTATCTTTACCTACGCCAACACCAGAAATTGAACGCCCCATTAACATGCTTGCTTTAAATCAGTCTCAGTATCAAAAGCTCAACGCTAACAACTCAAAAATCACTAAAGCTCACACCACTTTTTTACAAGCTAGACATAATTTTAGTCAGCAAATGAGTGAAATTATTGAATTGCAATTAGCTTGTGCCCAAAATCTTCTAAACGAAGAATCCTAAACCAAATGAGACAGTTATCAGTTTCATTGCTTGGATTTAAATCTCCTATCAATTGATGGAAAACTTTGGTGGCACTTCTTTATCCCCCACCATAAGCCTGATAACTGTTTGCTGTTCACTGATTTAATCATTCATCGCTTACAATCTGAGGGATAATTACCGTGACAACGATAGAGACGGTATTCAATCAACACAATAATGGCTTAAGCTTTTCTGCTTATTCTCCTACTCCTAGCCAAGTATGGAAAGGTTGTTTGGAATCGATATCTTTTGAGCAATCAGTTATCAAAAACAAACTCTTAACATTAGATAAACCTTGTTACATCGTCAAGGTGGCTGGCAAAATTGGTGTGACTCACGAAGGCTATTTATCTGTTGCAGAACATTGTACACCTGCAACCATCGAACTACTGACTTTTGTCCCACCTATCCAACTTCACCAATTAGGAGACCCCAGCTTTCTCGATTTTCATGGTGTGAAATATGCCTATGCTACCGGTGCCATGGCTGGTGGTATCGCTTCGGAAGAAATGGTCATTGCCCTTGGTAAAGCCCAGATTTTAAGTTCTTTTGGTGCTGGTGGTTTAAGTCTAGAACGTTTAGAATCTGCGATTAATCGTATTCAACAAGCTTTACCTTACGGCCCTTATGCTTTTAATTTAATTCACAGTCCCAATGAACCTGCAATTGAACGCCGTGCTGTTGATTTGTATCTCAAATATGGCGTCAGAACTGTTGAAGCTTCTGCTTTTCTCGATTTGACTCCCAATATTGTTTATTATCGCGTTGCGGGGTTGAGTTTGAATGATGCTAATCAAATTCAAATCCAAAATAAGGTGATGGCGAAAATTTCCCGGCGCGAAGTTGCTAGTAAGTTTTTGCAACCACCACCAGCTAAAATTCTCAAGGAACTTGAGCAACAAGGGCTAATTACGCACCTGCAAGCAACTATTGCAGCTCAAGTTCCTATGGCTGATGATATTACTGTGGAAGCTGATTCTGGGGGTCATACTGATAATCGTCCTTTGGTTTGTTTGTTGCCTTCAATTATTGCTTTACGCGATGAAATTCAACAACAATATCATTACAAAACACCCGTTAGAGTTGGCGTTGCTGGTGGGATTGCTACACCACAATCGGCTTTGGCTGCTTTGATGATGGGTGCTGCTTATGTAATGACTGGTTCGATTAATCAAGCTTGTGTGGAATCTGGTGCTTGTGAATATACTAAGCAATTATTAGCTCAAGCACAGATGGCTGATGTGATGATGGCCCCTGCTGCTGATATGTTTGAAATGGGTGTGAAGTTACAAGTTCTTAAACGCGGTACTTTGTTTGGGATGCGGGCACAAAAGTTGTATGAGTTGTACCGCACTTATGAGTCAATTGATGAAATTCCAGTTCTAGAAAGAGAGAAGTTAGAAAAGCAAATTTTTCGTAAGAGTCTTGCTGAGGTTTGGGAGGGAACTGCTGCTTATTTATCTCAAAAAAATCCCGAAAAGTTGGGTAAGGCTGTTAATAATCCTAAGTTAAAAATGGCTTTGATTTTTCGCTGGTATTTAGGCTTATCTTCTCGTTGGTCTAGTGCTGGGGAGAAAGGTCGAGAGGTTGATTATCAAATTTGGTGTGGCCCGGCAATGGGTAGTTTTAATGATTGGGTACGCGGTTCTTATTTGGCTGAACCACATAATCGTCATGTTGTTGATGTTGCTTACCAAATTCTGACTGGTGCTGCTTTTTTATATCGCATCCAAACTTTAAAAATTCAGGGTCTGCAATTTCCTAATTATTACACTCAATTTCATCCA
>NZ_JCACKM010000224.1:0-8616 GCF_059505385.1 Desmonostoc vinosum | reverse complement strand
CTGACGCTCGTACCGACGCTCGATGACTCGCTAACGCTACGCTATCGCTACCGCTTCGCTAACGCTATCGAGGACTCGCTACCGCTGCGAAGCGCGTAATTCGTAATTAAGTGTGGAGTACGTCACCTTTATCTAGGTCGTCCTAGCGTAGTGATATAAAGAACAGCCTCATCAATAGGTATACCCAAAACTTCATTTACTTGGTCATCAAAAAAGCCGCCGATACCGCTGACGCCTAAATTCAGGCGAATAGCCGCTAAATTAAGTCTTTGCCCTAAATGACCAGCATCCATATGTAGGTAACGATAAACGCGATCGCCATATTGAGCAATAGCCGACTTTAAATCGGCTGTATGAAAAAGTACTGCTGCTGCATCTCTCCCTAACTCTTGTCCTAAGCAAAGAAAATGTAACTCCCGTCGGAAGTTTTTAAAGCGGATTTGGCGTAACTCTTGAGCTTTTGGTGCGTAATAATAGCATCCCGCTTCTAAATCTTTGACACCACAAACAGCTATAAAAGTTTCGATTAAATTTGGGTCAAAATAATCTGGAGACCTATCTAAACCTTGGTCGATGTAATTTTGCGGTTGGTAAGTGAAATCGAGTAAAGCTTTGAGTTCATCTAAGGTTAAATCGTCACCGCTATAGGCACGAGTCGAACGTCGCCTGTACATTGTGCTTTCCAATTCTGACAGTCCCTCTTTCCAAGCAATGGGAGTAGTAGGGGTGGGGATTTTGAGACAGAAAGGAAAATTGTATTTATCTTCTAAAGATTTTTCTTGTTTAACTGCTGGTAAATTGAGTTTACCAGTTATCCCTGGTTGAATTTGGGTGTGGCGATGAAAATACGTCAGCAATTCACCATCAGGAATTTGTGGATAATTAGTTTCTGTCGCAGAAGGTAAAGCAGTGCATCCTAATGGTAAATTTTGGTTGATATCCAATAGGTCTGCTAGAGGTAAGATAGCGATCGCTCCTTCTTGTTGCGGATCGATATAAAGCAAATTGTTTACCGATTCATCCACAAACCCACCAATTAAATGTGGCCGATAGTCAGTAAGAGCGCCAGCTAACTCAATATTACCTAACAAGTGTCCTGCATCAAGAAAAATCCGACGATAAGCCCTATCCTCGTAGCGCCACGCAGAGCGATAGAAAACCGTAGTCAGAATAATAGCTAATTGAGTATTTTCCAGCGCCGGATGCCAGAAACAAGCGTCTTGTAAAGTTTGCCAAACATCACTTTCCCAGTAATGCATTAGCGAATGAGTCCGACATTGATAGTTATACAGCCCTGGTGGTAATAACGCAGTGCCGCGAGAAACTACGTACACCTCCGCAGGATATAGCCCACCTGCACTGGGAGCAGCTCTTAGATACACCGTACTTCCCATAGAAGGTATTCTCGCCGTTAGTCCATAGCTACGAAACAACAGCCGTGACAGTCGCTGCCACCATTTAGCATCCAGATTATTAGTAAATGTCTCTGGCTTTTCTTGAATATAAGGTTTGAGGTCAAAAGTAGAGCCAATTTTGTACTCCTTAAACGGCACTGGCTGCTTAGACCAATCTAACCCCTGATGTTTGCCAGCAAGAGTTTCAGGGTCGTATTTAGTACGTTTGTGGTAATGTTGAGCAATTGATTGGTGTAGTTCTGGCATAGATAGTAGTTTCAATAAACTTAATAAACTTGAGTCATCTTATTTTGATCTTGGCATTCATCAGACTCATTGTTTCGTATTAATTAGTACAATCCTTTAATTATCAAAATGGTAATGAGCAACGTACTGAATTGCGTGAGATGGGGATGAGAAGATGAGGGGGATGTGGTTCGACTCTGCGGTAGTTGAGCAAAGCCGAACCACATCCCCAGTCCCAAAAATAAATCTGCACTCATGCCAATACGTCAAACTTTATCAAAGCCCGATATCCAACTTTCTTATTTAGAGTGGAAACAAGGTCAAGAACAAGAACCAGTACTGTTGTTACATGGTTTAGGCGACCATGCTTTAGTCTGGTCTAGTCTGGGAGATTACTTAGCGATAAACTACCACATAGTAGCTCCAGATATGCGTGGTCATGGTGAAAGTAGTAAGCCAGAGAAAGATTATAGTTTTGAGAGTGCGATCGCAGACCTAGAAGCACTCATAGATAGTGTAGGATGGTCTTCTGCCCATGTTGTTAGTCATTCTTGGAGTGGGAAATTAGTTGCTATTTGGGCAAGAAAAAACCCTAAACGGTTGCGAAGCATAGTTTTAGTCGATCCGATTTTCATTTGGAAAATGCCCAGCTTTTTCCAATTTACCTTTCCGATGTTATATCGCTTTTTGCCTTTTCTCAAAAGCATGGGCCCATTTGCCAGTTACGAAGCAGCCGAACAGCAAGCCCGCCAACTCAAGCAATACCAAGGATGGACTAGCTTACAGCAGCAAGTTTTCCAGTTAGGAATTGAACAAAAACCCGATGGCAGTTGGGGCAGCAAGTTTACTGTTGCGGCTCGTGATGGGATTTTTGAAGAAGTCATGCAAGTACCTGGTTTTACAATTCCCCTTGATACTCCTGCCCTCTTCATTCAACCAGAACAAGGTCTGAATCGCCAAAGTTGGCAAATTAAACCATATAAAACCTATCTAAAAAACCTACGCATTTGCCAAGTTCCCGGCAATCATTGGCCTTTTTTGTCGCAACCAGAGCCATTTAACCGGACTATAGCAGCTTTTCTAGAAGAGCATATTTAGTTGGGGATTGGGAATTGGGGATTGGGGACTGGGGATTGGGGATTGGGGACTGGGGACTGGGGATTGGGGACTAGGGACTGGGGACTGGGGAATTGTCATTGATTATTCTCCGCGTCTCCGCGTCTTCGCGTCCCCGCATCCCCGCATCCCCGCGTCCCCGCGTCCCCGCGTCCCCGCGTCCCCGCGTCCCCGCGTCCCCGCGTCCCTGCGTCCCCGCGTCCCTGCGTCCCCGCGTCTTCGCGTCTTCGCGTCCCCGCGTCCCCCTCATCCCCCATGCTCCCTTAACAAATTAAGCTAGCCATGAGTCTTTGTATAAATCCTGTTTGCCCTAAATTAGACCACCACGAGAATGAGCAAAACCGTTTTTGTCAAAGTTGTGGTTCTCAAATGGAATTGCTGGGGCGATATCGAGTGACACGCTTGTTGAGTGACAAAACAGGCTTCAGTAAAGTTTATGATGCATACGAACAAGACACGCCGAAAATCCTTAAAGTACTCAAACAGGAGCTTTCTAGCGATGTAAAAGCGGTTGAACTATTTCAGCATGAAGTAACTGTACTCAAAAAGTTCAACCATCCTGGTATTCCCCAAGCAGATACCTACTTCCAGTATCAAACCAGAAATGGTATGATGTTGCACTGTATTGCGATCGCAAAAATCGATGGATTCAGTTTAGAACAGTGGCTTAAACAGCAGAATTATTTCATTTATCAAGCACAAGCTATAGCCTGGTTAAGGCAGTTGGCAGAAATACTGGATGTAGTGCATGGCAAACAATATCTACATCAAGATATCAAACCATCTAACATTATGATTCGCTCTCCTATAGCCACTCATCGTCAAGGAGGTTGGGGAGAACTGGTATTGATTGACTTTGGCATTGCCAGAGAAATTACTCAACCCCATCTAGGACAAATCAATAACAGCACAGCCATTATATCATCTGGTTATAGCCCTCCAGAACAGATGAATAGTCAAGCCGTACCACAATCAGATTTCTTTGCCTTGGGACGCACCTTGATGTTTTTGCTCACAAGATGCCATCCTCTAGATATGTACGATGTTCAACACAATTTATGGCACTGGCGAAACTATGCTACTCATATCTCACCTTTGCTGTTAGATATAATCGATTGGTTGGCAGCACCAGAAGTAGAGAAGCGTCCCGTCAATGCCCAAGAAATTTTGCAGCGTTTAGCAGAAGTTGAAACTCAATTAACTGAAACTCAGGATAAAGTTGTAGATTTGGCTATTAGTTCTAAAACTGATAATTCCATCCCAATTACTATTAAAACTTTACAGTCCAAGCAGCAGTTAGAAAAAGTGCCCCTATTAGAAATGTTTACAGCATTTTTAATATCATTAGGAACACTAACTACAGTATTTTTGTGGACGCAAGCTTCTTTTAAAGCATCTTCTCCCGACGGAAACACTGCGCGAACAATAACAGTTAATAATGGACAAGCGCCTCAAAGAAAAGGAAAGATTGATTATTTTACCTATGAAGAAGGTAGAGATAGTCAAGGGAGAATTGCGAAATTTAACATAGCAGTTTTATCTGTGGAATATAAATGGCTTGTAGATAGCACATTTCAAGTTAAACATAACGATGAAATTATTAGTGTTGAGCTTTTAAATTTGAACATAGAACAAGAAAATATCCAGAAGCTCATGGGAAACGCCAATGAGATTATCTCTGTAGGTTTAGCTTCTTGTTCAGGTGATACAGCAATTGCAGAACGCATCGCTCTAGAACGCTCCAAGCAAACACAAATTTTGGCAAAAACACTATTTAGTAATATATCTAGCCCCAAAGAGTATCGTTTATTAAACTTGGGTCAATTTCAAAATAATAATTGTCAAAATCATCAAGATTTAACCGCACATCAAAGAAGTGTAATTATTATTGGAGTAGAAAAACAATCAGAGGATGTAATTCTAGATGAGGCCTTGAGAAATAGATTAGAAAAGAAACCTTTTGCTGATTTTAGGTTAGAAGATTATTCCTTGGGAGCAGCAGAAAAATTTAAAACACTATCCAGTAATTTTTAGCATTTGTTGGTGAAAATTGAAACCCACGGAGGTGGGTTTTGTCTGTATAGTCGCGATTTCCAATTGCCGGGGTTAGTATTAATTTAGACTTTTAAAACAACCTCTTAGACAGTGCTTTAGTTCAAACTTAAGCCCCCATTCCAGAATATCGCTTTAATCCTGCACGCCACAGCAAGCGATTCGCACCCAAAAATATCAATATCCAACCTATTGTTGACAAAAATCCTCTTGTAATATCGACGGGTAGCCCGACTAAAATACTTGCAGGAAAGTCAATCAAGTAAGGAAAAGGTGTAAACATCACTACCGCCCGTACAGGTTCAGGAAAAACCTCTAACGGTGCAATTAAGCCAGACAAAAACAAAAAAAACAAAAACCAAAAATTTTCTAAAGCGCTAGCTCGTTCTGTCCAAAAAGCAAAGATAGCAAAGGTATACTGAATTACAAACCGTAAAATAAAAGTTAATATCACTGCTAAAGTAAAGAGCAATAACTCTGGCAATTTGGGTATCCAAAAAGCTTGAGGATAGAGTATAAAAAACAGTGCAATTAGTAGCAACGCAAATGGTATCCGAGCAACTCTTTCAGAAAGATGGGATGCAACATAATGCCATACTGGATCAAGTGGTTGTAATAATTTAGATGAAAGTCTGCCTTCAATTACATCTTTTTCAAATTCCCAAATCACCCAAACTACTGATATTTGTCTAACAACAAAAACCACCAGAAAGTAACGAGCAAAATCTACTGGTGTCAAACCAAAGTTGCCGCCTTGTGCCGCTTTTATCCAAACACCCATCAGGATAATCGGTAAAGATCCTGACAAAACCCATAATATCAACTCTGCTCGATACTCAACCATATAGGCGTAGTATACCAATAGCAAAGTTAGAGCTTTTCTAATAATGTGCTTCATTATCACCTATCTACACAACTCCCGCCTGAAAAACTCGCCCAATTACCTCTTCTACAGGCGGTTCAGTTACTGTTAAATCGATTACCGCCAAATCTGCCAAAATCTTAGATACGGTGCGAGTCAGCGCTTCTTGCGGCACCATAAAACGCACTGCTCGCCCTTCCATAAATTGCACGTCACCATAGGACATAAGTTTCTCTATTGGTAGTGGTTGGGCTAACTCTAGATAAATTTCTCGGTAAGGGGCAAAACGTTCTAGCAGTCCATCTAGGCTACCGTCATACATCAGCTTTCCTTGATGAATTAACAACACCCGTTGACACAAAGCTGTGATATCAGCCATGTAATGGCTTGTTAATAGCACTGTTGCCTGGTAGCGCTGATTATACTCACGCAAAAAATCGCGCACCCCTACTTGAGCATTTACATCTAGTCCTAGCGTTGGTTCATCCAGAAACAAGACATGGGGATGATGCAAAAGTGCTGCTAATAATTCTGCTTTCATCCGTTCACCCAAAGATAACTTTCGTACTGGTTGGGTTAGCTTGCCTCCCAATGAAAGCATTTCTGTCAATTCTCCCACCCGTCGCTGGAAATCTTTATCGGAGATGTTGTACACAGCAGCATTAATTCTCAAAGAATCCAGCGCTGGTAAGTCCCAAAGCAGTTGCTGTTTTTGCCCCATTACCAAAGTGATTGCCCCTAAAAACGCTTCTTGACGCCGAAACGGAACGTGCCCAGCAACTCTAACTTTACCGCTAGAAGGATGAATCAGTCCCGTAAGCATTTTGAGTGTAGTAGTTTTACCAGCCCCATTTGGCCCCAAAAATCCTACGATTTCACCAGGCGCAATTTCAAAGGAAATATCCTCAACTGCTTTAATTGAACAGTAAGTGCGGCGAAAAAAGTGAGTAATTGTCCCTTTTATGCCCGGTTCCTTAACAGCTACTGGATAAAATTTACTAAGATTTTCAACAATGATAATTGACATAATTCTCACATAAAACATAAGTAAACACAGATAAATTATTAATCTTTATCTGTGTTTATAGTGATTTTCAATATATGGGAATGGGGAACTCGGGGATGCATGGGAAATTGTAATTATCTTTCTCCCCTGCCTTTTTACTTCCTCATCCCTATCTAGCCCCTACTTTCTACCTTAAACGCCCCGATCGCAGTGTACTAATAATTAACCACAAACCCAATAAACTAGCAGCAGCAAACAAGGCGCTACTTAAAAAAGATAGCTGGGATGTCTGTGCTTTTGTAGTAATAATTGCTGCTCCCATAATCAATGAACCTACTAGAATACTAAAAGAGAGTCTATTGGCTGCATCGTCCATAGTGCGACGCACACCATCTAAACCTCGTAGCGATAAATTCCATTGCAAGGTTTCAGAAGTTACTCTATCTAATAAAAGTTCAATTTGGCGGGGAGATTGTAAAGAGAGACTTTTGATATCTAGAGCTGTTCTGAGGAGCGATCGCACAGGATTATCGCCGAGTAACTGGCGACGAAACAAATCTGTAATTAATGGTTGAATTTCTTCAAATAAATTAATCTCTGGGTTAAAGGTTCGCGCCACGCCCTCCAAATTAGCCAGGGTTTTAGCATACAACCCCATATTACTGGGTAGCCTAATCTTATTGTTGCGGGCAACTTGTAAAATTTCGTAAATTATTTGACTAAAATTTATGTCAGTCAGGCTGATATTGTAATACTTTCGCAACATTCGGTCATAATCATTTTCCAACCGCGACAAAATCACCGGTTGAGCAGAATCTGCTAACTGTAAAGTTAATTGAGCGCACCGCTGAGCATCCAAATCAACGATCGCTAATAGCATTTCTGTTAATATCTGCTGTGTGCGGGGATCAAGTCGTCCCACCATGCCACAATCAAGAAGGGCAACACGACCATCTTTAAGATAGAACAAGTTTCCTGGATGAGGGTCGGCATGAAAAAACCCATCTATATATAGTTGTTGAAAAAATGCACGAAATAGTAGCGTAGTTATTTCTTTACGTTCAACGGCGGGGTCTTTACTATTATTTTCACTGCTCAAATCTGCCGACAGGAATGGCACACCATCTAACCATTCCATCACCATTAGCTTTTCTGTAGTCAAATCCCAATCAATTTCGGCTACCACAATTTGCTTGGGATCAAACCAGCGACTATGAGACAAATTGCGGCGGAGTTGGTCTGTGTAACCTGCTTCTCGTGTAAAATCTAACTCTGCTTCTAGTGCTTTGGTAAATTCCTCGGCAATAGATTTAATTTCATAGGTTTGCCCAAAATCTGTACGTGCCACTAAATCGGCAATACCTTGAATTAAAGCGATATCTTGGGCAACAGTAATATCAATCCCCGGACGCTGCACTTTTAGCGCCACTTCCCGACCATTAACTAACGTAGCTCGATGTGTCTGAGCAATTGATCCCGCTGCTACAGGAGTTGGATTGATTTTACTAAAAGTTTCTTCTAATGGGCGCTTGAGCTGTTTACGAATCAACACTTCTACATCAGACCAAGCAACAGGCGGGACTTCATCTTGCAGGGTGGATAGTTCCTCGATGTAGGCGGCGCTAAGTAAATCTGGACGGGTAGACATTAGCTGACCGAGTTTGACATAAACCGGCCCTAAATCTACCAAGATATTCTTTAAAACCGCAGGTGTAGGTAGCTGGGGTTCATCAGTTTTGCCACCAGTAAGTAGCCTTCGCATATAGTCCCAGCCATTGCGAAGGAATACTTCGAGGATTTCTCGTTGACGGGGAACAGTTTGGGTGAGGAACATTGTTGGGATGGGGAATGGGGATTGGGGACTGGGGACTGGGGACTGGGGACTGGGGACTGGGGATTGGGGATTGGGGACTGGGGATTGGGGATTGGGGATTGGGGAT
>NZ_JCACKM010000223.1:0-8653 GCF_059505385.1 Desmonostoc vinosum | reverse complement strand
GCTAGGTGCTTTCCTCAGCTTATCTGCTTTGTATACCAATTAGATAGCTAGGGGTGGAGAGTTGATCATTAATGCAGGTCGTAGTGTTGAATTAAGTGGGTTTAATCCCATCCTCTCCTCACCAAGTCAAGTTGCCGTAGGGGCTTATAATTCTGGAAATTCCAGCGATTTAAAGATCACCTCACCTGAAATCAGATTATACAACGGAGGACTTATTGCTTCTTATACTTTTTCTAGTGGTGATGCTGGAAATGTTACGATCAATGCCCCAAATTCTATAGATATTACAATACCTGTGGGAGATTTATCTTACAATATTCCATCTGGTATATCATCCTATGCAGTACCTCCTCCTGCACCAATACAACAAGCATTGGGACTATCTTCAAAGTTAAGTGGAGCATCTGGGAACATAAGAATCAAAACTGGACAATTATCTTTATTTAAAAGCTCAATCACTGTAGGTAATTTAGGTACAGGAACAGCAGGGAGCGTGGATATTGATGCAAACATAGTTTCTTTGCAGAATAATTCTTACATTGACGCTGGGACTGCACTTGGAAATGGAGGAAATATTTCTTTACACGCTAACTATGTGCAATTACTAGGTGGCAGCACTATTAGTGCTAATATCATCAATCCGCTAGCAACAGTGCGTCTTTTAGATATCGACACTCCTTACACTTTTCCTTTTAGTGGAATTGGCGATGGTGGCAACATCAACATTAACACAATATTCCTAACTGGCTCAGGAAGTAGTAGCATTACAGCCAACGCATTTGAGGGACGTGGCGGTAACATTCGGATCAATACTCGCGGATTATTTTTCTCTTCCGACAGCTTTATTACCGCAAGTTCGCAATTAGGAGTTAACGGTACAGTTGATATCAAATTTAACAATCAAGATCCTACTCGCGGTATTACGACAGTCCCCAAAATAGCTCAAGAATCCCCTAAGATGGCTTCAGGTTGCGCTGCACAATCAAGCACAGGGAGAGACATACTGGTTGTACGTGGTAAGGATAGTCCACCTCCTGACTCTGACGAGCATATAGATAGTCAACCTATCTGGCAGAGGGATTTTGTTTCAGTTGAGTTCACCGACCCTACAGCCAAATTACAATCGTCAGCCATCAAAGAAACTACAAAAATTGTAGAAGCTCAAGGATGGGTTATAGATGAAGAAGGAAACGTTGAATTAGTTGCAACAATACCTAATCAAGTGTCCCACAATAATTTTTTAGCTGCTAGTTCGTGTTCTTCAGTCAGTTCTGTAGCAGAAGTGTTCCCATCTTTTAAAGCAAAGTAGAGCAATGATCAAATGGAAATATTGGCTAAAATACGTTTTTTTAGGCGCTTTAACTTTATCAATAGTTCTGAGTCAATCATCTTTGTTGCTGACTCAGACTGCTAAAAAACAAACCACACTACAGCAAGCTGAATCATTGACCCAAATAGGCAAAAGACAATTAAATCAAGGTCAAGCAGCAGAGGCTCTTGAGAGTTGGCAACAAGCCACAAGAATTTACCGTCAAATCAAAGATACCGAAGGCGTTAGCGGGAGCTTAATTAATCAAAATTTCGCCTTCCAAAAATTAGGTTTACACTCTCAAGCTTGTAAAACACTTTTAGAAGCTCTAAAGCTAAAGAGTTGGATCTGTGACCCAATACCAGTAGAATCTACCGAACACGACAAGTCGGAACTAATAACAGCAATCAAAAAACTGAAATTAACACCAATAAATTTGTTGGGATTACAAAATTTGGGACAAGTCCTACGCCTAGTTAATAAGCTAGATGAATCTGAACTAGTTTTGCAACAGACGCTATTACTAACTCAGCAAATGTCTTTACAAAACATTAGCAATGATGTTTTGCTATCGTTGGGCAACACGAAACAGTCCACCTATAAAAGAGCGCGGGATGAGTACAAGTGGATAGAGGAGCCACTTTTTAGAGAAACGATTGTAGATTTTATTCCACAGAAGGCGCAGGAATCACTTAATGCGTATCAACTTTTGGAGAACAAGGCAAGCGCCCCTGCAACAGTAAAACTACAAGCACAACTGAACCGTTTAAACTTGTTACTAGACTTTGACGAATGGCTTACAGATAGTTCCAAATCGCCAGATGTTCAGGTAAAAATTAATCAGCAAATTCAGCCCTTAGCAAATCTTATACTGCAAAACCCTTCAGCATTTTCTCAACTATCGCCTGAGCAATCCATTCAAGCTCAACTTAAATTTGCTAAGAGTCTAAGTAAGACTCAAAATAAATCATTGCAATCAGCAGCTATTGAGTATGCTACATCTGCCCTAGAAACAGCTAAAAGTATTAACAGCCAAAAGCTAGAATCTAAAAGCTTAGGTGCTTTAGGTCAGTTAGAGCCAGAGAAATCGCAAATGTATTTTGAACAAGCTTTAAGCTTAGCTCAGTCAATTAATGATGTAGATATGACCTATGAATGGCAACGACAATTAGCTGATTTGTACCAAAAACAAGGCAAATATCAAGCAGCAGTTCATATTTACGGTACGGCACTTGATAGCGTTACACAAATTCGTAACAATCTCTTTGCTAGCAATTCTGATGCACAGTTTTTCTATTACGAAAAAGTAGAGCCTGTGTATCGCAATTACATGCGATTGCTAATAGCAAAACAGTATCCTAATTTTGAGCGTCAAGTCATAGAAACTAATCAACAACTTCAATTGGCACAATTAGAAGATTACCTCAAGTGTGGCAAGCTTGATCTTGTTGCTTTAGATAAAATTGATAATCTTGCTGGTGCTTCAGCAATTATTCACATTATCGATTTGGATGATACTATAGAGGTATTTGCTCAATTCCCAGATTCTTCTATTCATCATCATTCTGCTAATTCTAAACTAGTTAAATATCATGTTACTGCTCTGTTAAGTATCTTACAAAACAAAGAGCTTCTTTCCAACGGCAACGCTCTTATTCCTAAACATTCTCAAGTACTTTATAAACAGCTAATTGAACCTCTCAAAAAATCTTTGCCTTCAAGTGGAACTTTAGTATTTGTTCCAGATAAATCTTTTCAAAGTTTACCAATGGCTATACTACACGATGGAAAAGATTATTTATTTCAGCACTATAGCTCCTCAGAAACTTTAGGATCTAGAATTCGCCAACCTCAAACTTTATCTCAAAAACATTCAAATGCCCTAATTGGCGGAATTTCCACATTTGCTCCTAGCTTTAATGATCCTGATGCTCTTAAAGGGCTAAAACCTTTACCTGATGTAGAAGCGGAGATAGCAGATGTCAAAAAGCAAGTCAATTCTTCAATTGATTTACTCAATAAAGAATTCAATACTGAAAAGTTTATCCAAGAACTAAGTAAAAAAGACTTCAATATTCTTCACTTAACAACACACGCTCAATTTAGTTCTATTCGCAGAAGAACTGGATTTTTAACTTGGAATGAGTTAGTTAATATTAGCCAAATCGGCACTTTGCTAAAAAGTCAAGCTCAAATCCATCAAGATGCAATCGAATTATTAGTACTCAGTGCGTGTCAGACAGCTAAAGGCAATAAAATGTCAGCACTTGGGATTGCTGGTGTCGCAGCACAAGCGGGTGCGAGAAGTATAGTAGCTACTCTGTGGTTAGTAGATTCTAAGTCTAACGTTATTTTCATGAATGAATTTTACAAAAATCTCAACAAAGGTATTCCGAAAGCAGAGGCTTTAAGACTTGCACAAATCAGCTTAATAAATATTCCTGAGTACAATAACCCTTATCACTGGGCCCCTTATCTACTCGTAGGGAGTTGGTTGTAATAGTCTACTATCTTCAATCCTTCTTGTACCTTCCTTAACTCAATTGGATTGTTATTAGTTTTCAATAACTCAGATGCTCTTAAATATTGACGCTGAGCTTGGTCTAGTACACCTGCCTGAAAATAGCGATCGCCCAACAATCTATAAATAGTTGGATTCTTAGTATCTGCTACAACAACGCTGTTTAACTGTTCAATTGTTTCGTCTAAAAGATCTCTTGACATAAATACAGCATCCAAGTCAAGAGCAGCTTCATCTCGGGGAAGTTTTAATTTACTAATTTGCTCTACTGCATCTTTAATTTGTGCAACCTCATCCTCTGGTAACAGAGAAATTACTGATGGTTCTCCACCAGTAACTTTGTCATCCTTATAGGCGAAGACAAAAATTTGACAAACTTGTCCAAATGACAGAGCTTTTTCTTCCGGCGGATAAGCCAATCTCGTTTGATTTGTAACTCTTTCCCAGCTAAAATCATAACAATCAAACCTCACTTTATAAGAAGTAACACCGACAACAGGACGCCAAACTATTTCTGGACGTGGTTTTAATGTTGGCATAGTATAAGGATAAATGATTGTCGGCTCATCGTTTTCTCCTACTCCACCTTTTGGGGTATTTGGGCAGAAGTTTCCATTACTTGTGTAACAAGCAGACTTAGATAAATCAGGCTTTGCACATACACTAGAAGAAACAACTCCACTAGATAAATCTAAAATTTTCCCTGTACTAAAACAGAAAAATTTAATCTTACCACCATTTAAAAGTTCTATTTTTTCTCCATCACAAACCAAGCTTCCTGCTTGAAGGCGTTTATCACCCGGAGATATTACTCTTCCGCTTGGCTCACAACGAACTTGATTTCTTTTAGTTCTAACTAACGGCACACCTGCCAGCAATAAAGTATCTTTTATGAGTAAAAAACTCAAGCAGAACCCTGTCAAAAATTTTATATTGTTTTTCACTACTTTCAATATAAATAACCTGCTTATATCTAGTTATTATTGCATAAACTCAGTAAGTATTTTCGGCTTTATGTAAAGTTTTATTGGTGATAAATATCTGATAAATTTGTTTAGAGAATGCTATTTTTTAAGTATGCGGTTTAGTAACTCTTGTCTCCAGTCGAAAACCTCTGGTAAAGTAGACTTGGCTAACATACAAACTTCTATATAAATTCTGGCAGTCTCTTCTTCACCTAAAGCTTCTTCAACTTGAGATAACAAGCAGTAAGCATCTGTTCTCTGACTATCTAAATTGACTGCTTTCTCTAAATATTTCTTAGCCTCGTTTAACTGATTCTGCTTTAATCTTGCCCAGCCTAAGTCCTTATACAGTGCTGCTTGAATTTCGGGGTCTTTAGTTTTTTTTAAGCCTTGTAAGGCTAGAGTAACTGCTGCCTCATGTTCGTTATTTAAATTTTTCAATCTTGATAAAGCGGCGACAGCAAGTACCGCTTTATCACTTCCTTGAATAGCTAATCTATATTGTTTCTCAGCCAAATCATACTTCTGCTGATTTTCATAAAAACGTCCTAACCCATAATGCGATTCCCAACTATTCGGTCTAAGCTTAAAAGCTTTTTCATAGTTTTCAGCCACACACTTAGTATCTCGCAAATCTTGACAAACTAATGCTAGATTATTATGTGCAGATGAATCTTTTGGATTGTATTTAATTGTCTGCTCAAAATATTTTCTAGCTATTTGAGGATTATTTATATTTCTCGAAGCTTTATTAAAGTAAAATTCTGCAATACTAAGTTTTAATTGAGGATTGATTTTTATGGCCCAGTTGAAAAGCTCTTGCGCTCTCTGAGAATTATTTGCTGCTTCTAGCTTCTGTCCTTGGGCTACTAGGTGGTTTGTTATTAGAGGTAGTGAGAGAAAGAAAGTTCCAACAACTCCTAAACCCACTAATGCAATTTTGCTATACTTAAATACTTTAGAATGAGTGAACTTATAATTTTTAATTTGCTGAGGCAGCTTTTCTAAGCGTTGCAAAATTACTTCTGTCGTTTGCGGCCTCTGCCCTGGTAAAGGGGATGTCAGCTCATCGATAAAATTAGCAAATGGCTTGTCAATCTGCGGGGCTTTATCTCTCCAAACCAGCTTTCCTGTCTTGTCATTTATTGGCAGATTAATCAGCTGAACACCAGTAATTAAATTTATAAGCGTACACCCCAAGGCATAAAAATCTGATTGAGGTACTGCTCTACCATTAATTTGTTCCGTTGGAGTATAACAAGGTGTGACGACAGATGTAATTTCATATCGTCCTCCCCTACCTGTACTTGTCCCCCCACTTCCACTGACTTTTGCTAAATAAGTGTCTGTAACTTGCCGCGCTACACCAAAATCAATTAATGCCAGTTGGCCACTTGGCTGAAGAATTATATTAGAAGGCTTAATATCTCTATGAAAAAAATTAGAGCGGTGTACTACATGTAGAACTTCAGCTAACTGTTTGAGCCATTCCAATGCTAGAGATTGAGAAATTCGCCCATTAGATTCTAACCATTGCTCCAGATTTTGTCCTTCAAATCTATCCATTACTAAGCAGCGTAGTTGCAAAGGACTATTGTTAGGAGCAAAAGGAAAAAAATCATCTGGCGTACTTCTAGGAATGCTTGGATGTCGAATTAGTTGTAGGGTAAAGGATTCACGCTCGATTAGCTCGCGCAGCTTTGGTGAGTTCCATTTTAGAACTTTCATGACTCGCTGCTTACGTACAGGACTCCACTGAGTTCCTGTGTCATCTACTTCAAAAACGTCAAAATAATTGTACGGGTTATCACTAAGAGGTTTCAACGGCTTAATTAGCCGGATACGGTCATTAATCAGCAGGGAAGTACCACATGCTAAACAAGCTTCCACGTTATCGGGATTCTGCCGTTGGCTACAAAGAGGATTAATACAATAACTCACCAAACCTCCTTGCCTTGAAGATTTTAGAGATTATGCATAAAGAGTTGTAAATAAGCGAACAGGTGTATGATTTATTGCTAGATTCCTCCAGTTTACTTAGAAAAAATTTTAGTAACACTATTAGAAATTTATATGTTACTTTTTTGCAAAAAGAGATATTTACAAGTAGAATAAACAAGGTAATATTAGTGTAATCCGAGACGCTCTCGAAGCAATCATAATCTATACAAGGTTCTTTACAGATGCCTTTTAACCCCAAGGTACTAGCAAGCTATGGATTTTAGTGCTACTCAGAGACTTAATTCACCTACTCTCTCTTCTGTTTTATCAAAAGAACGAGAGTTTACAGGGTATGGGGCTTCAAGAGCAGTAACTTTTGAAGAAGCTCTGGTCGTAGTAAATGATTCAGTATTTACCAAAAAGGGGAAATATTTGTCTGAGGCAGAAATTATTGTTTTAAAGGGAGCATGGAACAATGATGATTATGAGGAGATGGCATCTGACTCTCCGTATAGTCTTAACTATTTGCAAAGACGCATAGCTCCTCATTTGTGGGATCTGCTTTCTGAAACTCTTGGAAACGGGGAACGCGTTAGCAAGAAGAAGCTACGACATATTTTGTTAGAGGAAGTTGCTAAAAAGTATCCTCAGTTAACCTCAATTCGAGAGCTAGCACCTGTAGATAATCACTTAATAAAAGTTTTAGGAGGCCAACTTCCTGACATATCTAGTTTTTACGGACGGACACAGGAAGTGACCTTTTTAAAAGAGCTAGTGAACAACCAACGCTGTATAGCATTAACAGGAGTTGCAGGTATCGGTAAAAGTGCATTAGCGGCAAAGCTAATATTAGAGCTTGGCATAGCAGATCAACCTCGTTTTGATTATTTCATTTGGAAATCTGTGTCTCACGCACCGCTACTTCAAGACTTAATAGCCGATCTCATAGAACTAGTACAACCCATTGAGTCGCGCTCAGGTAAGCCTGAGTACACTCAAGCAATGATTACAATGCTGCTCAAGCAACTGCAATTACATCGATGCTTAATAGTATTGGATGAATCGGAAGCTTTGTTTCAGATGAGTAATTCAGAACAAAGGCTGGATTATAAATTATTTTTCCGGCGTTTAGTAGAGGAACAACATCAAAGCTGCTTACTGTTAACTAGTCGAACTTGGCCTAATGAATTTGATGCTTTAATAGAAGCTGATCGACCTATTGAACACTTTAGGATTGAAGGCTTGGATCAAGATGCGGCAATGCAGTTCTTGTATACTTTGGGATTAGATAATCAGGACAATTGCTGCACTCAATTAATTAAAATCTACCGTGGTAATCCCTCAGAACTCAAATTTCTAGCTAATCGAATTCATCGCTTTTTTGCTAGTAGTGCAAAGATGTTTTTTAAAAACCAAACTACATTTCTTAGTATTAGGTTTCAAGAAATGCTAAATGAATTCTTTGGTGAAGAGTTGACCAAAATTCAACGGCAAATCATGATTTTTTTAGCAGAAAGAATAGCTTTGAACTCAGAGTTTACTGATTTTGATTTTTTATTGATTGGACTAAATGAAAGTAGAGAAGCATGTATATCAACTTCTGATTTAATAATAGCTTTAGAAAACCTTGAAAAGCAGTCGTTAGTTGAAACTTTTCAAGATCCAACTACAAAAAAAATTAGTTTTACTCTTCAGCCAGTAATTAAAAAGTACATTGAGAAAGATCCTCAAGGATTGGTACATGTACCTGATACTTCATCCAATTTAGTGATCGCATCTTAGCAGAGGTATCGATGATTGCAGGAAAATTAGAATTAACAATCAAAATCAACGAACTGCCCCAGGCTAAGGCCATAGAGAATGGTTGGCAACAATTTGAAATTGACTGTGATGGTCGCATCATCTCAATTACAGTCA
>NZ_JCACKM010000222.1:0-8772 GCF_059505385.1 Desmonostoc vinosum | reverse complement strand
TTGTCCTTCTCTTGTGGTTACTAACTGCCGAACTAGTGATTTTTCTAAATAAGTTGTGTCAACAAGAGCAAGATTAAGCTTTTGGGCTTGAAACCAGCAAGTGTGAGTCAGATTAGCATTTCTAAAATCTGTACTTTTAAGTGTTGCAAGAGTGAAATTTACATTTGTTAAATTTGCACTACGAAAACTAGTACCACCCATAGCAATGACAACTGTTGCTGTCTGTTGAACTAAGGTAAATTTCTGATTTTTTACTAAAATTAGCCAGGCACAGTAATTAGCTAACAATCCCCCAACTAAAGCATAACCTCCAGTCCAAACTACAGCCGAAATCCCAGTCCCAATTTTTGACCCAATTATCAAGCAAACTAGAAAGAAAGTTCCAGCTACAAACCAAGATAAAGTCATAGCTTGAACTACTGACCAATCATCAGCCCAAATAATAACTCCACCTACAGCTCCATTTAAAGCTAAAAACACATCCCCAACTACAAATCCAAAACTCATAAAAATCACTAACCAAGCTTCATCTTTGCTTAAAACTAAAATAGCAATTCCAGCTACAGCAAAAGCCAAAGCTGTAGCTCCAAAAGCTATCTCTATACCTCGGTAAATTGTGATAAATGCAAAGATTAGCAATAGTGTGTATACAATGACACCGGGGAAAATAGCATGTGTTTGAATACCTTCAATATTCAAATAATACTCTTCTGCCCGATAAATATTTACTGCTGTGATCGTTCCTATCAGTCCTATTAGAAGTAAGGATAGAAATATTAAGCTAACGATCCAAAGCTTTTGCAGTCCGGCTTTGGCATGGGTGAAATTTGCCCCTGTCAAATTAGCGTTGGTGAAGTTTGCCCCTCGAATGTCGGCATAGCTAAAGTTTGCTCCTGCAAGGTCTTTACCTTTGAAGTTGCGTCCTCGGAGATTTTGACCAGAGAAGTCCAAAGCCATGTTCAACTGTAGAAAGATGAGCAAATTTTACTACATGCTCACCTTTGTAAATTCGGCAATGGTTGTATATATTTGTTGATTGAGGTTCAAAGCCGCAACTTTCAGAGTCAAAGGGGTCTGCTCCCTCCGGGAGTGGGGATTGGGTAATAAGCTAAAAAACATCTAAATTACATAATCAAATTAAATAAAACTCTTGTGGAGTGGGCATCTTGCCCGCCCTAATTATGCAAGTTATATGTGGAACAGCTTATCTTTGTGCCTTATCTTCCCCTGCCTCCCATGCTCCCTCATCTATGAGGAGTTTGGTAATATCCTTCTGGAGTGCGAGTTAAAGGTTTAACTGTCTTTTCAACTTTGCTTTCAGATGAACGTAAAAACTCTTTTGTATTCCGAGGTAGCGGTTCATCAAGATTCAACTTTTCTTTAACGTTCTCAGCGGTTTTTTCTAGGATATTTTTGTCGTTATTATTGCTGTAGTTTCTGTCAGGTGTACCTTTGTAATAAGTACCTTCTGGAGTTCTTACAGTTTCGCCAACGTTCCGTGAAAACGAGTCTTGGGTATTTCTGGCAGTTTCTCTGATGTTTCTCTGAGTATTATCAAACTGTTGATTATTCCTGATTGAGGTATTGTTATCGGGAGTACCTTTGTAATAGATACCTTCTGGAGTTCTTACAGTATCGGCTTGTGCTACACCGTAGTTAAAAACTTGCATTCCAAAAAACATTGAGCCAACCAGAAAAACTATCATAATCTGGCGTAAGATGACGCTTTGTAGCCGAGAAAATATGCGGTTCATAATCATCCTCATTTGCAATTTTGTATGTATTGTGAGTATCTTGTTGCAGAAAAATGTGGTCTTTGCGGTCTGCCTGCCATGGATTACTAATTCTGGGAAATGGATTATTGGTTATTAGCAAATGCCATTTTTAAGATACAGCCGCCCCTGTAGTTGGCTTGGGAGGCTTAACCTCAGCCGCTGTTCGTGGCCGATACAGCTGGATTAATCGCTGTTCGTATTTCCCCAAATCGTCATAAATACTCTTGAAAATAGCCGTTGCTACAGGGTCAGTGTACATCGTACACAAATTACCAATGTCACCAATACCTGTTTGCACATCACCTAAAGCACAGCGTATTTGATATATATCGTCACTGCCGATTAAGGCTGCTTTCATCTTGGCATACTGAGTAGCAACGTTTGCAGCTAAAGATACTTTCTCTCCCAGCTTTTGCAGATACCCTTCTAGCTGTTGGATATGTTGTTTTTTATTGCCAATCATCTCTTGAAATAGAGATAACACTTTTGGATCTGATTCTTTTTCACAATATTTCTCTAATGCTTCTAGAGAATAACGCTCACCAGCCAAGGCAGTATTCAAACCTCTAGCAATATCGCTTTTAGTTGAACCACTCCAAGCATCAGCTAGTTTCCACCATTCAGCTGTTATGTCTTTTTCATGGGGCAATGCGGCATCTTTGCCACCATAACCCAAACGACTCAAAATAGCCGTAGTGAAAATTGCTAAATCTCCAGGTTCGCGGGATGTAATTAAATTTCCATCAACTACCAAAGCTTCGTCTATATAGTTTGCACCCGCGTTAATAATGTCTTTGCGGATGGCACTAAAGCCAGTAGCTTGTTTACCTTTAAGTAAATCACCTTCTATTAGAACTTGGGGCCCGTGACAAACCGCAGCGACGAGTTTTCCTTGCTGTATCGCTTCTTTAACAAAGTTAACTGTGTTGAGATTGCGCCGCATCCGATCAGGAGCCATACCACCGGGAACTACTACAGCATCGAATTCAGAAGCGATCGCTTCTGTTGTAGTACCATCAGCTTGCATACTCAGCTTGCCACGCTTGCCTTTGTATTTTTCATTCATGCGTGAACCGAGAACAATTACCTCCATTCCTGCTGATTTTAGCCCATTGTATGGCACCATAAATTCTACATCCTCAACTCCATGTTCAATGAGGATAGCAACTTTCTTTTTACCGTGATGATTGTTATGATCTGTCATTGATTTTTCCTGTTAACTTCTAGCTTTAGGCTAGTTTTAATATTAATTAATTGAGATATTACACATTCAGTTTGGCTGTTAATGCTTAACAATTTTAAGTAGCAGATTTGCTACTTAAAATTTGTTTTAGCTAACTTTTATCAAAACAAGAAAACAAGTGGTTTAGTTCTCCCCGTTTCCTGTTATTTGTTATGTTTGTGATTTCCTTATTTGCGAAGTAACAAATAATTCTTCATAATCGTGCGATAAATGAGCATGAAAGGTAGCAAATACTTCTGGGTTAATAGCGTTTTGTAACACTGCAAAAACGGCTCTAACATGAATTGCAGCAATTGTAGGTTCTACATTCTCTTTGCTACTTGCTCTAGCGATAAACTCTTGTAAATTAAAGGACTTACCACTATCTCCTTCTCGCCCTCGTAAATATTCACCTAACTCTTGCGGTAACTTGGCAGCTAATTCTTGCGCTTCATCACCTGCAATGCGTTCTTTAATTGTTTCTAGGGTGGCGCGGGTTGCACGCTTTGCCTCTTCACGTGAATTTGATTGGGCAAGGCTTTGTACATGTGTAATGAATTCTTCGTATTCCATTGTCCACCTCCACTTTATTGTTGAGGATTTAGCCAGTTAAAAACATGAGCAAAAATCTAGATCGAGTGAATCAAATTTGCTAAACAAGAAATAGCTATGAGCGAGAATAGTATTATGAAAAAGCGGGTTTAGAACTTCTAGCTCATAACTTATTCGACCGTGAATTCATGCCTATAATAGTAGGCTGTAAAGAATGGTCTAGCTTCGTTCCAAAGTGATAGATGTTTTATTACTAAAGCAATACATCTCCAGTAATACAACTTATTTGCTAAAAAAGGTTACTGTGGAAATGCAGAGAATAGTGGATATTATGGCAGATAAAAATCAGAAAGAAGACACAGCCTCTAATGATTTGCCTCAAGAAATTACCGAATCTTACGGCACTGGTGTAAAAGACTTGCCAGGATATAATATTGGTGGGCGATCGCTACGAGAAGAAATGCACGAATATACACAAACCAGTCCAAAACTTACTGGCGGCGACGTTGATGTATATTGGCAAGATGCAGATGCAGTCGGTGATGAAGCTGTTGGTGGTACTGCTGCAACGCCAGATCAAAACGTCACTGAGGAGTTAGAAACAGCCGTAGGTTTAGAAATGGACGATGCCGCATTTCTTCGCACCAACGATATCTTAGAGGGACGTGATGATAGTCGTTGGGAGTTAGATCCGATGTCTGCGGATGATTATGAACAACGGCGGGAGTAATGTGTAATTAACCTGGGTTGACATCTCCCTCGGTTGGAAACGCGGGGGATTCTAAACTGATGTTGTCGTTCTTTGACGTCACGACTTTTATACATTCCGCGCTTTACCCTTTGTCCTAGCGCTTTCCATCCGTTGGATTTTTCACCATGTTTGTGGAGGCTGTCGCCATCAAGGTAAGACGCTTTTGAAGTGTACGCTTCTTTGGTGATTGTTAGTTTTATTCTCCCAAACTTGCCCGCGTTGTTTTACGCGTAAATGAATTCCAGGTATCTAACTCTTGCATGGAGGAACTGAGTAGGCGTGCCCTATTGTGTTCACTCAAACCCTGCACATGAGAAAAATCTGCTCCAGCAATACTTTCTAAATTTTCAAATTCAACACCAGTCATGTCTGCTGACCGCAAATCAACAGATGCTAAATTTGCTCCATTTAGCCGAGCATTTCGTAAGTAAGCTCCTGTCAAAAAAGCTCTCCGCAAATCAGCACTACTGAGTTTGGCACCTTGTAAATTGGCTCCTGTCAAGTCAGCACCGCCAAGGTAAGCTCCCAGCAAATTAGCACCTTGTAAATCAGCATTCCGTAAGTTAGCAGTATTTAGATAAGCACCATTCAGGTTAGCACCTGGCCCAACCGCCCCTGAGCTTTTGTATGCGAATCCTTCAGGAAAAATTGTCTTGCTATCATACCGAGATACTTGTAGCTTAGCTTCTGCTAGATTAGCACCGCTGAGATCTGCACCACTTAAATCCACACGATACAAATAAGCTCCTTGTAAATTCGTATTCCGCAGAATAGCTCTACTCAAGTCTGCTCCTCGCAAATCAGCAGCGCTCAAATCTGCCTCACTTAAATCTGCCTCACTAAGGTTAACTCCTATTAGATTGGCTTTCTTGAGGTTGGCTGTGCAAAAGTCAAGACCGCTTAAGTTGAATTGATACAAGTCTTGTCCTGCCTTGAGGGCAGTTAAAACCTCTTGGGATGGTTGTTGCATCTCCTTATCTATCATGAGTTGAGGTGAATAGTTTTAGTATTATATAATCTCTTGAACACGATAAAATCTCTCAGCAAATGTGCCATGAATCATCGTAGGATAAAGAATGGCAAAAAAATTTAGACTGACTCAAAATGAGTACGACGATCGCGGACATTTCCGTCAAAACGATTGATGGCAAAGACCAGCTATTAAAAGAATATCTAGGTAAAGTACTTTTAATTGTCAATGTAGCCTCCTATTGCGGCTACACCTCCCAATACAAAGGATTGGAGGAGTTACACCAGAAATATCATGCTCAAGGTTTAGAAGTTCTGGCATTCCCTTGTAACGATTATGGAATGCAGGAACCAGGAACCAACGAAGAAATCGTAGAATTCTGCACCACCCGCTACGGGGTAAACTTTCCATTATTTGATAAGGTACATGCTCAGGGCGCTCAGCAGCACCCGCTCTACACTCACCTAACTAAAGCTGTAGAACCTACAGGTAACGTTTCCTGGAACTTTGAAAAGTTTCTAGTGAATAAAAAAGGAGAAGTTGTTGCCCGGTTTAAGAGTGCCGTTCCTCCCCATGACTCACAGCTAGTAGCTGCTATTGAGAAAGAACTAGCTCAATAAACAGTCATGGGGACTGGGAATTGGGGATTAGGGACACAGAAAAAACTTCTCTGTGACTCCCTCATCCCCTCATCCCCCTCAGATTAAGTATAAATA
This sequence comes from Desmonostoc vinosum, assembly GCF_059505385.1. Classification (NCBI taxonomy): domain Bacteria; kingdom Bacillati; phylum Cyanobacteriota; class Cyanophyceae; order Nostocales; family Nostocaceae; genus Desmonostoc; species Desmonostoc vinosum. The sequence goes on along the minus strand of NZ_JCACKM010000222.1, from coordinate 2,786 downwards.
TTCAAACATTTCTGCACACGACTTCTGTTCCCTGTTCCCTCTTAGGTAAAAAAAGATGCGACTCATCCCTCCTATGAACATGAGCGATTTCTTTAGTAAAAGTGCAGGAGTCTGGTTTATCCAACGCACTGTACATCACTTTGATTTAGTGGCGGATGAGTCGGGCGAATCAAACCTTCACATCGGCGTCGTTACCAAAGATGACCCACGGGTTAAAAGCATCTGTGAACAACAGGGAATTGACCCAGCAAAGGCTACGGGAGGTGCAAGCTTTATGTGGCAAGGTAACACTGATGAGAATGAGCCAAACCCAGATTATGCAGCGGTATTGGTTGATGTACCAGATGACGAGATGGGGCATTCTGGTAAGCTTTTGCGTGATCAGGGCTATGTTGAAAAAATTCCGGTAGTTAGTCGTTACTGGTTTGGTAAAGACGGAATTTTAACTATCGATACAGAGTATGACAACAATCAAGGACAAGAGCGTTGCTGGTTCATCACAAATGATTTTCGGGTACGCGCCAGCACGGTTCGCATGATGAATGGTGTTTATTTAATGACCTATTGTTCAGAACGGCGCTGCGTCTGTGAGGAAGATTTAGCAAAAATGATACAACACAATTTGTCTAGAGAATCCTCGTAATTATTTCAGCGATCGCAGTTTCAAACCTCAAGAGCAAGTGCGATCGCTCTGTTCACCGCTCCAAACTTTTACCAATGCTAAACTCGAAGTGTGAGCGAACAATCTGCCCTCATTGATTTATGACTGATAAAAATCCTCTTCTCTAGCCTCTATGACGATCGCCTCACCATTAAATAATTCGTAATTCGTAATTTGTAATTCGTAATTTGTAATGATGCGACGCTCCTGTGTCGCTACCGCTGACGCTCGAGGACTCGCTACCGCTGACGCTCGAGGACTCGCTACCGCTTCGCTAACGCTAACGCTAACGCTATCGAGGACTCGCTACCGCTGCGAAGTGCGTAATTAAGTTTTGTAATGGTAATTTAGCGCAAAGTCACCAGGGGGAATCCCCAAGATCACACTGCCTCAACTTTGTAAGACAACCCCAACACAAAACTTGCCGATTATAGAACCGGGGGACTTAAACCCACGGAACTGGTTAAAATAATCAACCAAAAAGATTAAGGATTGTTTCTTTATTGATGAGAAATAAGATTTGGATTCACGATGTTTCGTATTCTCTAGGGATAAAGGTATATGAGTTCATAACAACATCGATGTATACAACCTTTATTGAGCATCTAGAACAATCTCTATTTCAACGCTTTAATTTACAAAGTCGCCCAATTCCCGCAGGCTTAGAGTATCAAGTCAGCGATCGCGGCAGAAATCCTGCTACCATTCGCAGCTGGTGCTATCAATGCCCAGAGTTACGGAAAATTCGCTACACCAGTATCGACGCTGGTGCAAGTGCCCAAATCCTCAATAGCGTTATTTATCCCAGTTACCACTACGATTTGCCGCTACTCGGCGTAGATTTTCTCTCCTTCGGTCAGATTAAAAATTTGATTGTTATGGACTTTCAACCTTTGTTTCAGGATGAAGCATATCTAGAGAAGTATATTCATCCTCTGAAAGCCCTACACAACAAATATCCTGACTTGGCACAAGATTTAGAAATGAAATTCTACGATGCCAACCAGTATTTCTCTAAATATCTGCTATTTGCCAAAACAGATGCAGAAACAGTGAGAACACGAGTATTTGCAGCATTTAAAGATTATTTGGATCTTTACTGGCAGATGCTAGAGGAAGCCAAACCCCTGACTGCCACAGAAGACATTCAGCGGATTGTTAAAGCCCAAAAAGACTACGATCAATACAGCGCCGAGCGTGACCCAGCATCAGGTCTATTCAGCAGCTACTTTGGGCATGAATGGTCTGAGAAATTTTTGTATGAGTTTTTGTTTGAGGATGCTGTGCCATTAGCTACTGGAATAGCTAAAAAGTAATTATCTTATGACACTATATCAGCCGTTTTTGGATTATGCGATCGCCCTTCTGCGCGATCGCCTCGACTTACAGCCTTATCCCATTCCCACAGGGTTTGAGTCTAAATCGGCACTTGTAGGTAAGGGCAAACATCAAGAAGAGGTATTGACCACCAGTACAGCGTTTAGTGCCCCAAAACTACGTCAGATCAGAGCCGCTCATGTGCAAGGTGGTAAATCGCTACAAGTTTTGAACTTTGTGATTTTTCCACAATTAAATTACGATTTACCCTTCTTCGGGGCAGATCTGGTAACGCTGCCTGGAGGACACCTCATCGCTTTGGATATGCAACCGCTATTTCGGGATGATTTAGCATACCAAGCGAAGTATACACAGCCCATATTGCCCATTTTCGAGTCATATCAACAACACCTACCATGGGGCGGAGACTTTCCCGAAGAAGCGCGTCCTTTTTTCTCACCAGCCTTTCTCTGGACTCGTCCACAGCAAAATGAAGCCGTAGAGACACATGTGTTTGCAGCTTTTAAAGATTATCTCCAGGCATACCTAAATTTTGTTGACCAAGCACAGCCAGTCACAGATTCCCGTTCCCTCATGGATATTGAGCAAGCTCAACTGCGTTATCTACGCTATCGAGCCGAAAAAGACCCAGCACGAGGCATGTTCACCCGTTTCTATGGCCCCGAATGGACTGAAGAATATATCCACGGCTTCTTATTTGATTTAGAGAGGAAACTGGCAACGGTTCGGTGAAGTGGGGACTGGGGACTGGGGACTGGGGACTGGGGACTGGGGACTGGGGACTGGG
>NZ_JCACKM010000221.1:0-8794 GCF_059505385.1 Desmonostoc vinosum | reverse complement strand
TTTTAATGTTTTTGTATCCCTACTCCCTACTCCCTACTCCCTGTTTTTGTAAGGAATTACAACCTAAAACTAACCATGAAGTACAGGTGCGCTCATTGCTACAGGAACTGCCTTATCAGTAGCCAAATCTAGCGGGAAGTTATGAGCATTACGCTCGTGCATCACTTCAATACCCAGATTGGCACGGTTAATTACATCTGCCCATGTATTGACTACACGACCTTGAGAGTCAAGTACTGATTGGTTAAAATTAAAACCATTGAGGTTGAATGCCATTGTACTGATACCCAATGACGTTAACCAAATACCAACTACAGGCCAAGCAGCCAAGAAGAAATGTAAGGAACGCGAATTGTTAAAGCTGGCATATTGCCAGATTAACCGTCCAAAGTAACCATGAGCCGCAACAATGCTGTAGGTTTCTTGTTCTTGACCAAACTTGTATCCATAGTTAATAGACTCCGCTTCAGTTGTCTCTCTCACTAAGGAAGAAGACACCAAAGAACCATGCATTGCAGAGAATAGCGAACCACCAAATACCGCCGCCACACCGAATTGATGGAAGGGGTGCATGAGGATGTTATGCTCAGCTTGGAATACAAGCATGAAGTTAAACGTACCGCTAATGCCTAAAGGCATTCCGTCAGAAAAGCTACCTTGACCAATCGGATAAATTAAGAAAACAGAAGTCGCAGCAGCTACAGGTGCGGAGTAAGCAACGCAAATCCAGGGACGCATTCCTAGACGGTAGCTTAACTCCCACTGCCGACCTAGCCAGCAAAAGATACCAATGAGAAAATGCAGAATGATTAGTTGATAAGGCCCACCATTGTAAAGCCACTCATCCATTGATGCTGCTTGCCAAAGAGGGTAAAAGTGCAAGCCAATAGCATTTGATGTGGGTACAACAGCACCAGTAATGATATTGTTGCCGTATAATAACGAACCTGAAACTGGTTCCCTAATGCCGTCAATATCAACTGGGGGAGCAGCAATAAAGGCAATCACAAAACAGATAGTAGCGGTCAACAAGCAGGGAATCATTAAAACACCAAACCAACCAATGTATAGTCGATTATCGGTGCTGGTAATCCATTGACAAAACCTTTCCCATAGGGTACCGCTTTCGCTTCTTCCTAAAGTTGTGGTCATGGCTATGATGATGATAAATTTTAGTGACGATAAATTTGGGACTAGGGGCTGGGGACTGGGTACTGGGCACTACGAAATAATTTGTTGATTACCAATACCCAATACCTAATCTCTAATTACTAGTCCTCAATTAAAAGACTTTTGCCAAATACCTTCTCCCTAATCACCGGGATTCTCTTGAATGACCCCACACCAGAAATGCTGCTAATCAATATTCCCCAGGGAGACTGTGTGAAAAAAAGGGAAAACTTTCCCGGCTCTTAATATCAGGTTTTACATTAATTATTTGTATTTTTCAATTGAATTTTGTAAATTTATACTAAGCTGAATGGCAAAATTAGCAATATTACTTAACAATTTGGGGAGTAGGGAGTAGCTCTTATGGGCAGGTTTTTGAGATTTCGCGTTTTGAGCGACGCGGGGACACAGAGACGCACAGAAATTTTCTCCGCGTCCCCCCTTCGGGTGACGCTCGCAAGCTCGCTAACGCAGTCGCCTGCGGAGGGAAACCCTCCTGCAGCGCTGTCTCACCGTGTCCTCTTGCCCAGTCCCTAACCTAACCGCCCCAAATTTTTTCCAAGACTATTTGGGGAGAAATATCAGCCATTTTGCCAGTGGGTGATTTAATAGCAAGGAATTTGTCATTTTTTGGTAACAACTTAGCTGGTTCAGCGGAACCGAATAAGGCGATAGTATAGGTCTGCACTGCTACACTTAGGTGAAGCGGTGGGCTATTAGTAGACAACATCAAATTTGCCCCGCCAATCATAGCAGCCAACTGTCCGATATTATTTGGAGAAGTTACCTTCAGATTGGCAGAATACTCCAAGAGCGATCGCACAATCTGTTCATTGTCAGGTTCTTTGATCAATACCAAAGGCAGAATCGGCTGTTTTTGTTCAAAGTCTTGTATAATTTCGTACCAATTAGCGACAGGATAAATTGTATCCAGACTTTGAGGATTAGATAAATGGCTATAACCGCAATAAATTAAAACATAGCCTGTTTCATGTACCTGTAGACGCTTCTGTTCTTTTTGTGCCCATTCCAGATCTGGTTTTGGTAAATTGATGGCTAGGTCTGGTGCAGGAGTATCAATCCCCAATGGTCGCAGCAACTCATGGTACACCGCAGCTGTATATTGAGATGAGCTAGGCGATACAGGATTGGTGAGAAAAACAGAGCCTTTGCCTTTATAGCCAATACGTGTAGGAATTCCTGTAAGCCAAAGTACAAGACCTACTAACCAGCTTTGTCCAACAGCAATGGCAACATCGTACTCGCGATCGCGAATTGTGCCCACCAAATTACCCCAATCAGCCAGACTATTGCGGTCTTTGTAGTCAAAGATCAGTACTTCATGAACTGACTTGCTTACCCGGTAAGCAGATTTTGACCGGGGTTCTACAACGACATCTATTTGAGCATTGGGGTAATAGCGCTTCAGGTCGTCTATAGTCGGAAAAAAGAGAATCTGGTCACTAATTCCCCCAGGGACAAGGGCTACTACTCGCATAATATTTATTGAAGCTTACTCGCTCCTTATTTTAGGGGAATATAGGTATTAGGGAATGGGGAATTGGGAATTGGGAATGGGAAGAGGACGCGGGGACACGGGGACACGGAGAAAGTTTCTCCCTCATCCCCCTCATCCCCCTCATCCCCCTCATCCCCCTCATCCCCCTCATCCCCTGTCCCTTGTCCCCTAATTAAATCTGTGTATTTACTAATTCCCGCTGCGGGTAGCGGCAAAAGAATGGGGAGTAACCGTAATAAACTCCTGCTCGAAGTGCGATCGCAATCTATTCTTGCTTGGACTCTGTTAGCCGCAGAAGCAGCAAGTACAATCAGTTGGATAGGAATTATTTCCCAACCTACAGATTGGCCAGAATTTAAAACAATTCTGGCGTCGCTAAAACTGACTAAACCAGTAGAATTGATTCTTGGAGGCTCCACTCGCCAAGAGTCTGTTTATAACGGCTTGCAGGCGCTATCTAAAGACGCAGAACAAGTATTGATTCACGATGGAGCTAGATGTCTCGTCACCGCTGAGTTACTCAACTCTTGTGCCGAAGCTATTCGCCATTGTTCCGGCTTGATTGCTGCTGTGCCTGTCAAAGATACGATTAAAGTTGTGAATGAAAAAGGCATAATTCAAAGTACGCCAGATCGGCGGCAACTTTGGGCAGCACAAACTCCTCAAGGATTTGATGTCAAACTGTTAAAACAATGCCATGCTGAAGGCGTGCGTCGAGGCTGGGAGGTTACTGATGATGCTGCTTTGTTTGAAAAGTGCGGCATTGAAGTCCAAATCGTCCCAGGAGAAGAAACCAACTTAAAAGTAACCACTCCTCAAGACCTAGCGATAGCAGAATTTATCCTCAAGAGTAGGGAGTAGGGAGTGGGGAGTGGGGAGTAGGGGCAGGGGGCAGGGGGCAGGGGGAGAAATAACAAACAGTAGAGACGTGATGAATCGCGTCTCCGCGTCCCCGCGTCTCCGCGTCCCCAATCCCCCAGTCCCTAATACCCAGCACTTTGGTCTGCTAACACTGCTGGCCCGGCGGTGACAACTATGATTTTATCTGGATGGAGTAGCTCGCGGGCTGCTTGATTTACTTGAGCGAGGGTGATTTGTTGGATTGTTTGGGTAAAATTATTTAATTCTAGGGTATCAAATCCATATACTTCATTCATCAGAATTTTATTTGTTAATTCCTCAGGGTTTGCCAGAGAAACGTTGTAGTTACTGATAATGGTTTGCTTGGCTGTTTCGACTTCAGAGGCTGTAACGCCCTGTTGATTTATTTGTTGTAGCATCTGGCGGGTGCTAGCGATCGCCTGAGTTGCATCTTCTGGGCTTGTTTGCATTTCAATGGAAAATGTACCTGCATTCTTGCCTGCTTGGAAGTAGCTATAAATTCCATAGCTCAAACCTTGGCGATCGCGTACTTCTGCACCTAGCCTACTTGATAAGGTATCGCCTCCCAAAATTTGATTTAATACTAAGGCTGTATAAAATCGAGGATCTTGACGATTAATACCTTTGTAACCCATGAAAGTGACGGCTTGGGCTTTACCTGGTAAAACTGGGTTGACACGCACCATTCTGTCTGGTGGCGCAACTGTGGGATATGTTACTGTTGGTGGCTGACCATGAACTGGCCAGTTACCCAATTCTGTTTGGATGAGCGATCGCACTTTTGCTGGTTCAAAATCTCCTACCAGTGTTAATACTGTTGTGTCTGGACGGTAATGTTTTGCCTTGAAAGCAATTACATCCTTACGCTTAATTTGCTGTAAGCTTTCCTCTGTGGGAAAGGTGTGTAGAGGGTGTTTTTTCGGATAAATCGATTGAATAAATGTTCTTTTAGCTACTTCTGATGGGTCATCTAATTCCAGTTGCAAGTCGGTTAGAGCTTGTTGGCGATTCATTTCCAACTCTCTTCTGGGAAAAGTACTATTTTTGACAACATCTGCTAATGTCTTTATGAGTATGGGCAAGTCCTGTGCTAAGCCATCACCCTCAATACGCACACCTTCGCGGTATGCTTCAAAGTCAAGACTTGCTCCTCGGTCTTCTAAAGCTTTAGCGATCGCTAAGTTATCTTTAGTATTAGTACCACTCATTAAGTTATCTGCTACAAGCGAAGCCAGTCCAGCTTTATTCTGCGGATCAAATTCTGCCCCTGCTTTAATGTAACCGCTCAAGGTTATAGTAGGAGTGCTGTCATCTGGCAACAGTAATACTCGCAACCCGTTAGCAAACTTGAATTGCTCTGGCAAGACTCGTGCAACAGTTTCTGTCACCGAATCTATGGGTGGTAAATATTGGATGACTTCTTGTGGCGAGCTGGTAGTGCTAGATGAGAAATTTTCTGTCGTCTGTGCTGAGTGTGGTTTGCTGCTAGCTACTTTTGTTTGCTTTTGGGTTGGTTCAAAATAACCAACTGTACGTGCTTGATTTGTTAAATATTTTTTGATGACAGCAGTAACGTCTGTCGTTTTCACTTGGCGAATTGCTGCTAAATAGCGGTCTGTATAGCGATAATCATCAGCAGTGGTTTCATCATTACCCAACTGCATCGCTTGACCCACGATATCCCGGTTACTCAAAATTACACTAGCTGCTAACTGAGTCTTAGCTCGTTCTAGTTCTTCTAGTGTGACTCCTTTTTGGGCCATGTTGGCGATCGCTTTTCTCAGCGCTGAGTTAATTGTTTGTAAATCTTGATTCGGTGCAGCCGTTGCCGATAACTCATACCAGCCAGATTCCCGTAAACTGATGACACCAGCGTTTATATCACTAACTAAACCTGATTCTACTAATGCTTGATAAAGTCGAGAGTTTCGTCCTTCTGTCAAAATGTAATCCATGACATTTAACGTCGGCAAATCTGGGTGATTTACATTCGGCAGCGGATACACCACCTGCAACAAATCTCCTGCTCCCGGCTCCCGTAATACTATTGGACTGTTGAGTGTTGAGTGTTGGCTAGCTTGAAAAAGGGAGTCGGGTAAAAAACTTTTTTTATGTTTGGTTGTGGGATTTTCCCATAAGCGGCTGTGTGGTAATTTCCCGAATGTCTCTTTTACTTTCTCCAAAGTTTTTGCGGTTTGAAAATCTCCGACAATTACTAAGACAGCGTTATCAGGAGTATAAAAATTGTAATAGTACTCCTGTACCTGCTCGACCTGAAATTTTTCCACATCAGCTTTGGTACCACCCACAGGCAACCCGTAAGCATGATTAGGAAACACTGCCTGCATCACAGCGCGACTGAGCCGATACTCTGGACTATTCTCGTAGCCTTGTAACTCCGAAATTACTACCCGCTTCTCACTAGCTAGTTGCTGTGCATCGATCACAGAATTTTGCATTCTGTCAGCTTCTAATACCAAAAGTGCATTTAGTTTGTTTCGTTCTACGGTGTCGTAATATGCAGTTTGGTCATAACTAGTAAAAGCGTTTGAGTCACTACCTAAAGCACTAAACAAACGTCCAAATTGAATTGGACGATCTTTAGTGCCTTTAAACATCATATGTTCCAACTGGTGAGCAATACCATTGACTCCTGGTTCCTCGTTACGTGAGCCGACTTTGTACCACACCTGTACCGTCACTACTGGCGCAGTATGTACTTCTTTTGTTAAGACAGTCAAACCATTCTCCAGTACTGTCTTGCGGACATTATCACTCACTTTTGAGGGCATTATTGTTTTAGCTAACAAGCTTGACTGGTAATTTTCCTTACTAAATCTGGCTGCGTGCTGACCATTAGCAGGTTGATCGCTCAGTAAAAACGCTGCTATCAACCAGAGACTTAAAAATAATAATGTAAAACGATATCGATACCAGGAGGAAAATACAGACATTTCTTTGGTAGATGTGTATGTAAATTATCTTACATATTCATTCATAGTAATGACTACAGCTTGAATTTGGGGAATTGGGATTGGGGAATTGGGAATTGGGAATTGTCATTTGTCATTTGTCATTGATTATTCTCCGCGTCCCCGCGTCCCCGCGTCCCCTCATCCCCGCGTCTCCCTCATCCCCCTCATCCCCCAATTACGCAAGCTTGGCTAAAACCCGAATAAATTCCAAGGGTAAACCATCAGCATCGGCAATGAAAGCGACTTCGTAAATGCGATCGCCTATTTGCTGCTGTGTTGGTTCTAATAGTATCTTGAGTGGTTGTAATTGTTCTGGTTGACTTGATACTACTGACAATACACGTTGTTGTAAATCTGTCAACCAACTATGTAAATCTGGTGTGATTTCCGTTATATCGAAGGAAAGATGATAGTACCCTACATAATGTTCATCTGCAAAAGCGTCTGGGGCTGGTTTTGGTTGGGGAATTTGAATCAGTTCAATTCTGCCCATCAATCCCTCCATCCAGCAAGCTAGGGTGTAGCCTGTAGTGAAGCGTTCACAAACTGCAAAGCCTAACTGTTCGTAAAAGGCGATCGCTCGATGAATATTTGCGGTACGAATAGAAGCGTGGTGCATAATTTATCCTCAGTCATTTGTCATTTGTCCTTTGCCAATATCAATGACAAATAACCAATGACAAATGACAATCACTCAAACAACCTGAAATAAGGGTAGCGCACCGGCACACCAGGCTCCTTTTCCAAATCAAAATTAATGACTTCCCAGCAAGAATCTTCTGTGGAATCGGGACTAAACTCTACAGGCAAGCCGTACAGTCGTGCTGAGGTAGTTTCAGCTTGTCCAGAACGCCAAGGTGTGCTGCGTTCTAAGTAGCCACTCATTAATTCCTGATAGCGCCGAGCAATGATCACTCGTGTTGCTCGAAAACCTTGGGTATACAGCTTGTCTAATGCTTCGTGAATTTCAAACCGAATACCATCAGGGTGAGTATGTTGTCTATACCATTCATCATTCCATCTTCGCCAATGACGCCCTGACTGTAAATGGATTAATTCTCCATTTTTCGGATTCGCTTCAAATGCGCCATGACGTGGACATAAATAGGTATCCGTTAATGTCAGCGCCGGAATAGTTTGCCGACAGTGAGGACACTGGATTTCAGGGCCAAACATTGGGTACTGCAAGCCTGGATTCATCATGAAGTGCGTACAAACATAGTTTTGTCTTCACTAGCAGCACTAGTGGGTTGGATTTTACACTTCGGCTCCGCCACTTGAGGTTACTTGCTCACTGCTGCACAAACACTTGGTTGCAACAGAAACATTTTTCACTAGTGTATTCCTCGTTTTAGAGACTTAACACTGTGATATCCTGGTTGTGCGACCAGCCTTCATGGTTAGAGTTTCTCCAGTGTTCCTGGGTACCATATTTATATTCTATCGTGTCTAACGCTTCTTACTGGATATCTCCCGATTTTTCTCAAGCCGCCTTTGTTGCAGCCAATGCTGTTGTTGTGGGTTCTGTGAAGATAGCAGCCGGAGCAAGCATTTGGTATGGAGCCGTAGTGAGAGCAGATGTGGAACGCATTGACATTGGCGAATGTACAAATATTCAGGATGGAGCAATTTTACATGGCGATCCTGGTTTACCTACAATACTAGAAGATCATGTTACCGTAGGGCATCGTGCTGTGATACATTCTGCTCACATTGAGCGTGGAAGTTTGATCGGCATTGGCGCAATAATTTTGGACGGTGTGAGAGTCGGTGCAGGCAGCATTATTGGTGCTGGTGCTGTGGTCACAAAAAATGTACCACCTTTATCTCTTGTAGTTGGTATTCCTGGCAAAGTACAACGCCAAGTCACACAAATCGAAGCCGCAGAACTCATCGAACACGCTGAACGTTATCAAAAGTTAGCCTTAGTTCATGCAGGTAAGGGTAGTGATCTTGGTTTTTAGGGACTGGGTAGCAGTGTAGTAGTGAACTGTCAAGACTAAAATGATGTAATAAGTTTTCTTGTGTGGTGGGACGGAAAGCCCTCCATCGACGGGCGAGACGGCCATCCCACAGATCTTCGATGCATTGGGACTTGCCTCCATAACGCACCCTACGAGATTAAAGCTTTTAATTCACATTAGGCGTAAATGACCAATGACAATTCCCCACTCCCCACTCCCCACTCCCCACGCCCCACTCCCCACTCCCCACTCCCCACTCCCCACTCCCCACTCCCCACTCCCCA
>NZ_JCACKM010000220.1:0-8799 GCF_059505385.1 Desmonostoc vinosum | reverse complement strand
CGCAGTGGCTCAACTTTTCAAGACAGAGACGCAGAGAAGAGAACGCAAAGAAGGATTTTTGTAAGAGATTCCATGAACTGCGTTCACAAGGAACTCTGTTCTTTATTTTTATGGCAGGTGTTTTGTTGTGGGCTATTTAGCTGTGGGGTTTAGCTTGACAAAGTATTACTAAAGGTTCGTTTTTATGCAAAAAACAGTTGTTCTCAATGTAGTGGGATTAACACCAAGTCTATTGGGAGAGCATACACCTTTGTTGTCCCGTTGGGCATCTACCGGAAAAGTGGTATCGATAGAACCTGTGTTACCTGCTGTTACTTGTACGATGCAAGCAACTTATCTCACGGGTAAACTACCTAGTGAACATGGAATTGTTGCCAATGGTTGGTACTTTCGAGATGAGTGTGAGATTAAATTTTGGCGACAATCTAATCGGCTGGTTCAGGCTCCCAAGATATGGGATATTGCCAAAGCACTTGATCCTAGCTTTACTTGTGCTAACTTGTTTTGGTGGTATAATATGCACTCTACGGTAGACTACGCAGTCACGCCTAGACCAATGTATCCTGCTGATGGTAGAAAAATTCCCGATATTTATACACAACCAGGAAATCTGCGATCGCATCTCCAAGCTAAACTAGGTCAGTTCCCTTTATTCAATTTCTGGGGCCCCAATACATCGATTCGTTCTAGCCAATGGATTGCAGAATCAGCAAAATGGTTGGAAGAATCCCATCATCCCACTTTGACACTCGTCTATTTGCCGCATCTGGACTACTGCTTACAAAAATATGGCCCTGATGTGAACAAAATAGCGTCAGACTTACAAGAAATTGATACCATTTGTGGCGATTTGATTCAATACTATGAAAATCAAGGCGCTCAAGTTATCATCTTGTCAGAATACGGGATTACACCAGTATCCCAACCCATTCATCTCAATCGCATCCTCCGCGAACATGGTTTACTGACGATACGCGAAGAATTAGGACGCGAACTATTAGATGCTGGTGCTAGTAAAGCTTTTGCTGTCGCAGATCATCAAATTGCCCATGTTTATGTCAATGATCCTTTTTATATCCCGAAAGTGCGATCGCTTTTAGAAGAAACTGTAGGAGTTGCCTATGTGTTGGATGATACCGAAAAATCAGCCTCCGGTTTGGGCCATTCTCGTTCAGGAGAGTTGATAGCAGTAGCTCAACCAAATGCTTGGTTTACTTATTATTACTGGCTAAATGATCAGCGTGCCCCTGATTTCGCTACCACGGTAGATATTCATCGCAAACCTGGTTATGATCCTGTAGAACTTTTTCTCGACCCCCAAATCAAATTTCCCCAATTCAAAATCGGTTTGACACTGCTCAAAAAACAGTTAGGTTTTCGCTACTTGATGGATGTCATTCCTTTAGATGCTTCTTTAGTACGTGGTTCTCACGGTTGTCTTCCGTCTTCCCCGGTTGAAGGGCCGTTATTGATTAGTAAATCAACTCACTTGCGAGATTCTTCATCAATCCAAGCGATCAATGTTTGTCAACTTATTCTCTATGATTTAATGGGAAGTAGGCAGTAGGGAGCTTGTACTGAGCGGAGTCGAAGTGTAGGGAATAGGGGAAGAGATCTTTATACCTTTGTGAGTGTCTTGAATGAAAAGCAAATAAATTGATAGCTGTATCAAAAAATTATTCATTTATTAAGTTGTGTCATATTGAGTAAACTTAATTAAGAAATGAACCACTTGTATTAGGCCTTTATCTATATTTAATTAGAAATTAAAAACTAGACAATCATATAATGAATTACAGAACGAGGGTATAAATATACCTCTTCCCTACTCCCCACTCCCCACTCCCCACTCCCTATTCCCTATGATGATTAATTCTCATTATTATACAACTCTGAGCGGCGTTTTTGTATCTCGTTCTGTAACTGAATTGAAGATGGGCAGCGCCCTTGAAGATATTCTGTTTCATTTGAATTCGCAGCGTGGAGGATTACTTAATAGCAGCTACGAATACCCAGGACGTTATAAGAGATGGGCAATAGGATTTTTTAATCCACCATTGGAATTGACAACACGGGATAACTGTTTCACCATCACAGCGCTTAGCGATCGCGGTCAGGTTCTCTTACCATTATTTTTAGAACATCTATCGCAGTCGCAACAACTCCAATCAGTCACTCAAAAAAATAATTGTATCACCGGATCTATCAAACAAACTCAAAAATTTTTTGCCGAAGAAGAACGTAGTAAACAACCTTCAGCTTTTACAGTTATTCGTGAAATCTTACATATTTTCTCTAGCTCAGAAGATGAGCATCTAGGGTTATACGGTGCATTTGGTTACGACTTAGTATTTCAATTTGAACCTATTTCTCAGCGTCTAGAACGTCCCACAGACCAGCGTGATTTAGTACTTTACTTACCTGATGAATTAGTAATTGTAGACTACTACCAACAACGTGCATTTTGTCTACGATATGAATTTGAAACAGTGCATGGTAGCACCAATAATTTACCACGCACAGGTGAATCTATTGATTATCGAGGCAAGCGACTCCTACCAACTCAAACTGCTGATCATCAAAAGGGAGAATATGCAAAGCTAGTAGAAAAAGCACTCGATTACTTCCGTCGGGGTGATTTATTTGAAGTTGTTCCTAGTCAAAACTTTTTGACACCTTGCCAACAACCACCCAGTCAGCTATTTAAAACCTTAAAACAAATCAATCCCAGTCCTTACGGATTCATTTTTAATCTTGGTGGAGAATACCTCATTGGTGCATCGCCAGAAATGTTTGTGCGGGTGGAAGGCAGACGTATCGAAACTTGTCCGATTAGTGGCACGATTAGTAGAGGACAGGATGCAATCGACGATGCGGTACAAATTCGTTCCTTGCTCAACTCACACAAAGATGAAGCCGAGTTGACCATGTGTACAGACGTAGACCGCAATGACAAATCTCGCATTTGTGAACCTGGTTCAGTTAGAGTCATTGGGCGTCGGCAAATCGAATTATACAGTCACCTCATCCATACAGTAGATCATGTAGAAGGAATACTGCGGAAAGAATTTGATGCCTTAGATGCATTTCTTAGTCATACTTGGGCAGTCACAGTTACAGGCGCACCCAAAAGGGCTGCAATTGAGTTTATCGAACAGCACGAACGTAGCGCCCGTCGTTGGTATGGTGGGGCAGTTGGTTATTTAAATTTCAATGGAAATTTAAACACAGGCTTAACTTTGAGAACAATTCGCTTGAAAGATGCGATCGCTCAAGTACGAGTTGGTGCTACTGTTCTATATGATTCCGTACCCTCCGCAGAAGAACAAGAAACAATTACTAAAGCTGCTGCTGCATTTGAAACGATTCGTCGTGCCCAGCAAACGAATACGAAAACCGATGAGTACAGTTCTCCAAAATCGAATCAATCCTACCCAGATATCAAACACAGCAAACGCATTCTCCTAATTGACCATGAAGACTCATTTGTACATACACTAGCCAATTACATCAGACAAACTGGTGTCAGCGTCACCACACTACGTCATGGCTTTTGTGAATCCCTATTTGACACAGAACGCCCTGATTTAGTAGTCTTATCGCCCGGCCCTGGTAGACCAAATGATTTTAGAGTACCACAGACCGTCAACGCCTGTGTGCGTCGTCAAATTCCCTTATTCGGCGTTTGCTTGGGACTGCAAGGGATAGTAGAAGCTTTTGGTGGAGAGTTAGGAGTTCTTAACTATCCCCAGCATGGCAAATCCTCCCGGATTTTCGTCACCGATTCTGATTCTGTGATGTTCAAAGACCTGCCACAATCCTTTGCAGTTGGTAGATATCATTCATTATTTGCTCTGCCACAAAGATTGCCACAAGCACTTAAAATCACGGCAATTTCTGACGACGATGTAATTATGGCAATTGAACATCAGACACTTCCCATCGCCGCCGTTCAATTTCATCCAGAGTCCATTATGACTCTAGCAGGAGAAGTTGGTTTAGTAATTATTAAAAACGTAGTACGTGCGTATACGTCAACGAAAGAGTCATTAGTCGTTGGGAATAGGGAATAGGGAATTTGGACGCGTCCTCGCGTCCCCGTGTCGTTCAAAACAACCTACACCTGCCCCCTGCCTTCCTCACCCCTCACTAGCTGCATGAAAAACCAAATTCCCCCTCCTCAGAACATTCTTGAGGAAATTGTCTGGTATAAAAAGCAGGAGGTTGCAAAAATGCAGCAAGAATTTTCTTGGGCTACTTTGCAACATCAGTTAAGCTTTGCTCCGACTACACGCAATTTTTTGACTGCTTTGCAGCAAAATCCTAGTAACCCTAGCTTGATAGCCGAAGTAAAAAAAGCATCACCAAGTCGGGGAATTATTCGAGCAGCTTTTGATGCAATTGCGATCGCTCAAGCTTATGAACGAGGTGGTGCCGCTTGTTTATCAGTCCTCACTGACCAAAAGTTCTTTCAAGGTAGTTTTGAAAATTTGAGTGCTATCCGTCACACAGTAACTTTACCTTTACTGTGTAAGGAGTTTATCATTGATCCCTACCAAATTTA
Source organism: Desmonostoc vinosum (assembly GCF_059505385.1). NCBI lineage: Bacteria > Bacillati > Cyanobacteriota > Cyanophyceae > Nostocales > Nostocaceae > Desmonostoc > Desmonostoc vinosum. The sequence continues at coordinate 4,235 of NZ_JCACKM010000220.1, read as the reverse complement.
TCTAGCGCGAGCAGTAGGTGCAGATGCTGTGTTGTTAATTGCTGCCATCCTGTCAGACAGCAAACTGCAAGAGTTTTTACAACTCATTCACGATTTGGGTATGAATGCTTTAGTGGAAGTCCATACGCTAACAGAACTAGACCGGGTGCTAAAACTTCACAACCTGCGTTTGGTAGGGATTAATAATCGCAATCTAGAGGATTTTACGGTTAATTTGGGAGTAACGCAGCAACTTTTAATACAACGATCGCAACAATTGGCAAGTTTGGATATTACTGTTGTGAGTGAGTCTGGACTGTACACTGCTGCTGATTTATCTCTGGTGGCTGAGGCTGGTGTGCGTGCGGTTTTGGTGGGAGAGTCTCTAGTGAAGCAAGACGATGTAGAGGAAGCTGTGCGTGGTCTTGTAAGCTGTTAAGCGTTGAAACCGCAGGGGGTAGGGGGAGATGAGGGAGACGCGGGGACGCGGTGAGACAGCGCTGCAGGAGGGTTTCCCTCCGCAGGCGACTGCGTTAGCGCAGCGTTAGCGAGCTTGCGAGCGTCACCCTTCGGGGGACGCGGAGAATAAATAATCAATGACAAATGACAAATCCCCATTCCCTATTCCCTATTCCCCATTCCCTGTCTCAACTAGATAATTTATTTTGCACAACTACTTACAAATGATGATTTCTGATAAATTTCAATCTTTACGCGATCGCCAACAGTGTGCGTTAATTCCTTTTATTACAGCTGGCGATCCTAATTTAGAAACTACGGCTGAAGCTTTGGTTATTTTAGATCGCCATGGTGCTGACTTTATAGAGTTAGGCGTTCCCTATTCTGATCCTCTTGCAGATGGGCCTGTGATTCAAGCAGCTGCAACCCGCGCTTTGCAAAAAGGCACTAAGTTAAAACAAGTCTTGGAGATGCTGCAAACTGTGAGTCCTAGCCTGAAAGCACCGATAATTTTGTTTACTTACTACAATCCCATTTTGCACCGGGGGATTAAGCCATTTTTAGCAGAAATTGCTACTGCCGGGGTGCAAGGTTTGGTAGTGCCAGACTTACCCCTAGAAGAGGCAGAAGAATTAATCCAAACTGCTGCCTCTTTTGGGATCGAAATTATCTTACTTATAGCTCCCACTAGTTCTAAAGATAGGATTGAAGCGATCGCCCGTCAATCTCAAGGATTCATTTATCTTGTTAGCGTCACTGGTGTCACAGGTATGCGTTCGCAACTCCAAGAACGCGTCAAGCATTTATTAACAGATATACGAAGCATCACCAACAAACCCATCGGGGTTGGCTTTGGTATCTCCGCACCAGAACAAGCACATCAAGTTAGAGAATGGGGTGCAGATGCAGTAATTGTTGGTAGTGCCTTTGTCAAACGCCTAGCCGAAGATAGCCCCATTCAAGGACTGCAAGCTATTGAACAACTTTGTCGTGAACTCAAAACAGCAATTACCTCCACACCGCTACAACAAGTTGGTTTGCTCAAGTAACTCTCCAAACTCTTCTGTTGGCGTTCTCTGCGCTTAGTGAACCACGCCCACAATAAAATCAAGAAACACATTCAAATTCAAAACCTGAAATTATTACTGGGTAAGGTTTATAAAATGTGTTTCTTAGGATGTTCGTTACCTTATCCGAAACCACCAAGACGCCAAGTGCGCCAAGAAAGAGAAAGATATTTGTACAAAAAAGGTTTTTAACTGTGGTCAGCATACAAGACAACACGATACTTACAGCAACTGTCCGACCTGACTCTTTAGGCAGATTTGGCAAATTCGGCGGTAAATATGTCCCCGAAACCTTAATGCCAGCATTAAGCGAACTAGAAACAGCGTTTCAACAATACCGTAATGAACCAAATTTCCAAGCCGAACTACAAAACTTACTAAAAGACTACGTAGGAAGACCTACCCCTCTGTATTTTGCGGAACGCCTGACAAAGCACTATGCTAGACCAGATGGTACAGGGGCGCAAATTTACTTAAAACGCGAAGACTTAAATCATACAGGCGCTCACAAAATTAACAATGCACTGGCTCAAGTATTACTAGCTCAACGCATGGGTAAACAGCGAATTATTGCAGAAACTGGTGCTGGTCAGCACGGAGTAGCAACTGCAACAGTGTGTGCAAGGTTTGGTTTAACGTGTGTGATTTACATGGGCATCCACGATATGGAACGCCAAGCCTTGAATGTATTTCGGATGAAGTTAATGGGGGCAGAAGTACGTCCTGTGACAGCGGGTACTGGCACTCTCAAGGACGCAACTTCTGAGGCTATTCGGGATTGGGTGACAAATGTCGAAACTACGCACTACATCTTAGGTTCTGTAGCTGGCCCGCATCCCTACCCTATGTTGGTACGTGACTTTCAAGCAGTAATTGGTAAAGAAACTCGTCTTCAGTGTCACGAGAAATGGGGAGGGCTACCAAATATTCTTTTGGCTTGTGTGGGTGGCGGTTCTAATGCAATTGGATTGTTTCATGAGTTTGTCGATGAATCTGCTGTGCGTCTGATTGGAATAGAGGCGGCGGGTGAAGGTGTAGATACAGAAAAACATGCAGCAACTCTTACGCATGGCAAAGTTGGAGTTTTGCACGGTGCAATGAGTTACCTACTCCAAGATGATGATGGTCAAATCATTGAAGCACATTCAATTAGTGCAGGATTAGACTATCCAGGTGTCGGGCCTGAACACAGTTTTTTAAAGGATTTGGGTCGCGCTGAGTATTACAGCATCACCGATAAACAAGCACTAGAAGCATTTGAGAGGCTTTCGCAACTAGAAGGAATTATTCCAGCTCTCGAAACAGCCCATGCGATCGCCGCCTTAGAAACCCTCTCTCAACTAAATGGTAGTCCCCGCATAGTCATTAATTGCTCTGGCAGAGGTGATAAAGATGTGCAAACTGTGGCGAAAGTGATCGGGGGATGAAGGGGATGTGGTTCGACTTCGCTCACCAACCGGGAGATGAGGGGGATGAGGGGGATGAGGGAGAAAGATAATTACTTAGTCCCTAGTCCCTGTAACAAAACACTAAATCAATGAGGACAAAAAGATGATTGTAGTACTTAAAAAAGGTACGCCTGTTGATGAAATTAATCGCATTAGCCAAGAGCTAAAACATGTTTGGAGAGTCACAGTAGAAAAAAGCGTTGGCGAACATACAATTGTTTTAGGAATAATTGGTGATACTTCTACTATTGATACGTTGCAAGTTCAGGAGTTGAGCCAATGGATTCAACAAGTATTGCGAGTGCAACAATCTTTTAAACGGGTGAGTCGAGAATTCCGATATGGAGAAGCCAGCGAAATCGTTGTACCTACACCTAATGGTCGCGTCTATTTTGGAGAGCATCATCCGATAGTAGTCGTGGCTGGGCCTTGTTCGGTTGAAAATGAAGAGATGATTGTGGAAACAGCAAAGCGGGTGAAGGTAGCAGGAGCAAAGTTTCTCCGTGGGGGAGCTTATAAACCTCGTACTTCACCTTATGCATTTCAAGGACATGGTGAGAGTGCTTTAGAGTTGTTGGCTACAGCTCGTGAGGTTACAGGTTTGGGGATCATCACAGAAGTTATGGATACTGCGGACTTAGCAGCAGTTGCAAGAGTAGCTGATATTATCCAAGTAGGGGCGCGAAATATGCATAACTTCTCGTTGTTGAAAAAAGTAGGCGCTCAAGATAAACCCGTACTGCTCAAACGTGGCATGTCAGCCACAATTGACGAGTGGCTGATGGCAGCAGAGTATATCATGGCATCGGGAAATTCCAATGTCATTCTTTGTGAGCGGGGGATTAGAACGTTTGATGCCAAATATGCGCGTAATACTTTAGATTTATCGGTGATCCCAGTATTGCGATCGCTTACCCATCTGCCAATTATGATTGATCCTAGTCATGGCACAGGGAAATCCGAGTATGTTGCACCCATGGCTATGGCTGCCATCGCCGCAGGTGCAGATGCTTTAATGATTGAAGTTCACCCCAATCCAGCCAGGGCACTCTCAGACGGGCCTCAATCCTTAACTCCTGAGAGATTTGACCGTTTGACACAGGAAATGTCCCTGATTGGTAAAGTCGTTGGTAGATGGTCTCAACCTGCTTTGGTAACTTCTGTTTAAGCTTCCGTTAGCCAAAGTATGGAAGTCACCCCCATACTTTGGCTAACGGAGGGAGAATAAACTTCTTGCAAAAATACTTGAACCGTCAGAGACTCAAGTCTCTGCCTAATAGCA